>QCLW01000021.1 GCA_003214235.1 Prochlorococcus sp. AG-418-F16 | reverse complement strand
CTATGAAACTCAAAATTTAATGCATACTTTTGAGAATGGTTCAATCGCTATGGTTAAAAGCGGCAAGAATAATTCTTCATCCACTGAATTTTTTTTTGTAACCAATAAAATTCCAGAATTGGATGGAAGGTATTCCATTTTTGGAAAAATCATAAAAGGTTTAGATGTACTTGAAAAAATCAGGAAGGAAGACTACATCATTGGAGTAGAGATATCTAATTAAATTTCTAGAGAATATTTGTTAATTTTCAACATTTCTGTATTAACGCCTGAAGAGCGTTTTAGAGCTACCTTGCCAGTTCTTGCTATTTCAAGAATGCCGTAAGGTTCGAGTAATTTCTCTAAAGCAACTAACTTTCCAGGATCTCCAACGACTTCAAGGGTTAAGGCCATATCTGATACGTCAACAACTTTTGCACGGAATATCTGAACTATATCTAAGATATTGCTCCTGGTATCTTCTTTGGAGGAAACTTTTAGTAACATCAATTCTCTCTCAACTGCTGCGAGATTAGTAAAATCAACAACTCCTAGAACATTAAACAACTTATTAAGTTGCTTAGTCATTTGTTGAAGGGTTTCATCGTCACCTTCTACTACCATTGTTAACCTTGAAATCCCTTTAGATTCTGCAGGGCCCACTGCGAGACTATCTATGTTAAATCCTCTTCTGGCAAAGAGACCTGAGATCCTACTCAAAGCTCCAGATTCGTCTTCTACAAGAACTGATAATGTATGTTTCATATTTTAAAAGGTTTTTAAATCCCTAATCCATTCATAAGAGATTCTATTAAATACTGAAGGATCTTCATCATGTATACAATGCCCTAAATTGGATACTATTTTTAATTTTAGCCATGTATGGGAAAAAGCAATCTTTTTACCAAGAAACAATGGTATAAAATTATCTTTATCCCCCCAAATCAACAAAAAAGGGACTTTTTTTGAAACGTTAAGCTTTTTTAAAAGGTAAGAAGCATGTAATTTTTCATCTCTTGAAGACATTCCAATACACATTGCTCTTAATGATCTAGCTGCAGTTCTCCTGAGAACTGGTTTTGTTACTAAATCCATTAGTTCGCTATCAATATTATCTTTTGTGAAATAGGCATAATTCAGACCTAATCTAATAACCCCTAATTTGATTACTAAAAATAAAATAATCTCTAAAGGGAAAAATAGAAAAAATATTGTTATGAATCTATTTTTTAAATTTTTAAATAATGCTTTGTTTATAATTATCCTTTTATTTTCCTGAAATTGATCTGGGAGAGGCGATGCAATAACTGTTTCAATTTGCTCCTCGAATGAAACAGCGCATGTTAAAGCCACTAATGCTCCAAGGGAATTTCCAATAAGAATAACTTTCCTAGAATTCTTTGGTCTTATGACTTGCGTAATAAAGTCTTTAACCTGGTCACACCAAATCTCATTATTTAATTTCCCAATTTCTCTTATGCCAGGTTGATCTGAATCACCAAATCCGATTAAATCTAAAGAATAGGAGGCAAAATTCCTTTTTGCAAAATATCCTAAATTGTTTCTCCAATGTTTTCGACTAGCCCCAAATCCGTGTAGAAAGATAATTGGAATTTCATTATCTTCTCCAATAACATTCCAACAAATTTTAAAACCATTCCAATTCCAGTAATTAGTATTGTTAATATTTGCTTCTTTAAAATTACTATTCATATTTCCAAAAATTTTCAAGTTATTTGCATTATCTACTTTTTTAACCAATAAATGTATATTGAATGTAAATTATAGTAATCATTAAATTTTACTATGGCTCAAGAAATTTTTAGTATTGCAGCAGTTTTTTGGATACTGATACCAATAGGATTGGTTGGGGGTGCATTATTATTAAAGTTTCAAGGAGATTGATTCTCGCGAATACACAACAAAGTGAGTTATGGTCTACAGGTTAAGTAAATCTCAAATATGAAGATTCTTTTAGTGGGAGCAACTGGAACTCTTGGAAGGCAAATAGCAAAGCAAGCTATAGAAGATGGACATCAAGTAAGATGCTTTGTAAGAAACCCAAAAAAAGCTTCTTTTCTACAAGAATGGGGTTGTGAACTAACAAAAGGTAATATATTAAATTCTTCAGATATTAAGTATGCTTTGCAAGATATTGAAGTAGTTATTGACGCAGCGACTAGTAGACCTGATGATCCTAGAAGTATTTATGAAATAGATTGGGATGGAAAACTTAATTTATTCAATGCTTGTGAATCTTTAAAGGTAAACAGAGTAATATTTCTTTCAATACTACATACAGAGAAATTCAGGAATGTTCCACTAATGGACATCAAGTTTTGTACTGAAAAACTTCTTGAGAAATCTGATCTAAATTACACAATTTTCAAATGCGCAGCTTTTATGCAAGGAGTTATAGGTCAATTCGCTATACCTGTCTTAGATAGTCAGGCAGTATGGATGAGTGGGAATCCAACGAAAATTGCTTATATGAATACTCAAGATATGGCAAAGGCTATAGTTTCAGCAATAGATAATCCAAAAGCTCATAGAAAAGCATTACCATTAGTTGGTCCCAAAGCTTGGGACTCAAATGAAGTTATATCCCTATGTGAAAAATTTAGCGAAAAAAAAGCAAAAATTTTTAGAGTTTCCCCCTTCCTTATTAATGTGACTCAAAAAGTAGTTTCTTTTTTCCAAGATTCTTTGAATGTTGCTGAAAGACTTGCTTTTGCTGAAGTAACCAGTAGCGGAGAATCATTAGATGCTGATATGAGAGTAACCTACGAAATATTGAATCTCAAAAAAGAAGATATGACATCACTAGATAGTTATATCAAAGAGTACTACCAACAAATACTTAAAAGATTGAAGGAAATGGAAGCAGATCTAAATATCGAAGAAAAAAAGAGATTGCCTTTTTAACATTGCAATCTTAAAATATCATAGTATATTTGTACTATATATCTTATCTACTGCTATGTCTGTTTCCAAATCTAAGAATCTTGAACGAAAACTAGATAATTTTGCAAAAGAAGCAAAAAATGAATTAAATAATGTATGCGGATCTTCATTATGGGAAAGTCTTGGCTTTGTTTATTTTGATGAATTAGAAGATTCTGGAAAAATTGCTAAAGCTAATTTTTACTACGGTCAACTTCAAATAATCAATGAAATTAAATTTTCAATTTAAATTTATTTACTTATTTTAAAGTGGATAATTCTTCTTAAATCAATTTTGGCCAATCTTTTTCTGATAATATAAATCTAGAAAAAAAATTATTTAATGATTGAAACTTCAGGTGTAATAGAAAAAGAGCAGGGCAATGGATTTTATTTGGTTACCTTAGAGCAACCTGAAGGACATCAATGTTTATGCAGAGCTGCAGGGAAATTGACTAAATTTAGAATTAAATTATTGGCAGGAGATAAAGTATTAGTTGAGATAAGTCCCTACGATCTTTCTAGAGGAAGGATAACTTATCGCGAAAGGAATACAGGTGGTGGCCCTAGAAATTCAACTAATAAAAATAATCCCAAGAGAAATAAATAATTCAATAGAGTCTTTAGATAATATTTTTTATCGCTTCTTTAAACTCGCTTCTTTGTTTAACGCCTTGCCATTGTTTTTTTAATAATTTTTCTTTAAAAAGTTGAACTGTTGGCGTGCCGTTAATACCAGCTTGTTTTGCGATATCTTGATGTTTATCAATATCTATTTCTACGCCGAGCACCGCACCATTTAGTTCTTTGATTACTCTCTTTAACTGAGGTTTCAAAACATGACATGGGCCGCAGCTTGGGGAACTAAAAATCACTAAGAGAGGCTTTTTACTCTCATGATAAAGTTTTCTTAATGCATAACTACCTTTCTGCCATTCAGAGTTTGAATCGAAGGTCTCTTCATTAACTTCCTCTTCATTAAAATCTGAAGAATTTAGTTTTTTTTCTGGTTCGGGTGTTTCTCTAATGATTGTTTTTGCCAAGTTTTTCTCAGCAAGCCACCTTTCAGTGGCTAATGCAGCCATGCAACCTGTTCCTGCAGCAGTAACTCCTTGCCTCCACTCTGAATCAACAACGTCACCTGCCGCGAAAATACCTTCAATAGATGTCTCTGGCCTGCCTGATTTGCAAGCAATATAGCCTTTCTTGTCAAGATCAATTTTGTTGTTCAAGAATTTTGTATTCGGAGTGTGTCCTATCGCATAAAAAAGACCCTTTATATTAATTTGACCTTTACCTTCATGTGAGTGAATAGTTTCTATACTCTCGAGCCATTCAGAACCATTAGCTTTCTCCACATTTGTGTTCCAGTGGATTTCTATCTTTGGATTAGCTTTTACTCTATCAACCATTGCTGCGCTAGCTCTTAATTTTTCTGATCTAACAATCAAATGCACTTTGCTTCCATATTTTGTAAGGTATGCTGCTTCTTCACATGCAGAGTCCCCTCCTCCTATAACAGCTAATTCTTCATCTCTAAATTGTGGGGTAGCTCCATCACAAATTGCACAAGCACTTATTCCTTTACTCCAGAATTTATCTTCATTTATCACTCCTAATCTATTTGCACTTGCTCCAGTTGCAATAATAATTGAGTTTGTTTTTATTTTCCCTTCTAAAGTTTTTAATTCGAAGGGATGTAAATCAGTATTAATTGAGACAACATCACTTTCGTATAAATTTGTACCCCATCTTTCTGCTTGGGCCTTCATTAGATCCATCAATTCAGGTCCTAATACTCCATCTGGAAAACCAGGGTAATTTTCTACAAATGTTGTAGTCATTAATTGCCCGCCAGGAATTCCACCCGAATTAAATCCTGTCACTAAAAGAGGTTGTAGATTTGCCCTAGCTGCATATATTGCAGCTGTATAACCTGCAGGGCCTGAACCTATAATTACAACATTTTCTACATTTGAATTTTTTTCTTTATTTTCCATTTATTTTCTAATTTCACTAATAATAATAATAATAATAAAAGCCAAATAATGGAGGTCGGGTTTTACACGATCGATTTATTATTTAATCGTTGACTTTTTGGTCTGATAATTTTTTTAGTTCACTTGGGAAGTTTAAAACAGAATCTTTTAAATTTTCGTCATTTTCTCCAATATGTAATATCCACTCTCTAAATTCTTCTGCTATTGCATAACTGTCTTCATATTTTTCTAGAGTATCCATTGCAGAAATTCTGTTAGTAGCCCAACAGGTAGCAATATCGATTCTTTTTCTAATGAAATTTTCCATTGAAACTTAAAAAGTTGTATATAGATAAACACACGAGTGAACGTATTTATTGTCTAATAAGTTACAACTTTGTACTTCCCAACATTAATTTAATATTTAATTTATATTTAAGTCGATTTGAGGGGTAATTATAAAGAAATTATAAAGTATTGGAGCTAAACTGCCTCGCTATGATTTGCAAGTAGCCTTTCAACTTCCTCAAAACCCTCTTTGGCTGAATTTACTGCAAGTTCCTCGCTAATTTTTTCTTCTGAAACTAATTTTGAAGATATTTTCCTCAAAAGAGTTTCTTTTTTTTCTCTTAGTGAACTAACAATTTCCTCTTCAATTATGGATTTTATTGCTTTAGAAATTATTTTTTTGTCATTTGCTTCTTCAAATGTACCCTGGACTAATTCCTGAATAAATAATCGATGTACTTCACTACTCCTTAAAAAGCTCTCTGTGGCATTAATAATTCCTTCAACAAGAGCTTCATCAGGTTCAGAATCATTTTCTGCTAGCTTAAATTCCCAATCTAAATGTCTTCTTTGCCAACCAGCAGAGTGGAGACTGGGCATAACTGTTTGTGAATAAGTATCAACTGACATTTCATAAATTCGCTCTGCCAATTTCTCACACCAGTCTTTACCATGCTTTTCTAGATTTCTTTGCATAGCTTGTCTAGGAACAGCGTGGCCACCATGATGACTGTGACATACTCCATCTGGGCATTCGATTGCTTTTATACTCATTAAGATTTTTGTTACTTATATATTCTAGATAGCTATATTTTTTAGAAAAGAAAATATATTTTTAACAAAAGTCCAAGACTTTTGACTTTCTTCAATTTATATTTAGTATGTTAAAAAAATAAATAAATTGACAAAGATACTTATTCCTACTGAAACAAGCTCTGGAGAGAGAAGAGTTTCAGCTACTCCAGAAGCAGTAAAAAAATTAAAAAGCCTTGGATGTGATGTTTATATTGAAAGTTCAGCAGGAAAATTATCAGGATTTAGTGACTTATCTTATGAAGAATCGGGAGGGACAATAATTAGTGCCTTAGATCAAAAAATTTGGGGTGAGGCTGACATAGTATTTTGTGTCCAAAGCCCATCAGAAGATAATTTAATTAGATTAAAGAAAGGCGCTATCCTCCTTGGTCTTCTTAACCCATATGGTAATAAGGAGCTTCTTAAGATCATAAATAGTAATAAGATTTCAGCTATGTCACTAGAGCTGCTTCCAAGAATCAGTAGAGCTCAATCTTCTGATGTACTTTCTTCACAGGCTAATATCGCAGGCTATAAAGCAGTTCTTCTAGCTGCAAGTGAGTTAGATAGATATTTTCCAATGCTTATGACTGCAGCAGGTACTGTTCAACCGGCTAAAGTGGTTGTTCTTGGTGGAGGTGTTGCAGGATTGCAGGCAGTTGCTACAGCAAAAAGGCTTGGTGCAATAGTTTTTGTATCTGATATAAGACCTGCTGTTAAAGAACAAGTAGAGTCACTTGGAGCAAGATTTATAGCACTTCCTGAAGTTGAAGAAAAACCTGGAGAGGCAGGAGGTTATGCAAAAGCTGTAACTCCTGAATTTCTTTCAAAACAGAAGGCCACTTTAACTAAATATTTATCTGAAGCTGATGTCGCTATTTGTACTGCGCAAGTTTTGGGTAAAAAGGCTCCTGTTTTAATAGATTATCCAATGCTTGAGAAAATGAGGTCTGGTGCAGTGGTGATTGATTTGGCAGTCTCACAAGGAGGTAATTGCGAAGGTACAAAATCAAATGAAACTATTATCAAAGATGGTGTAAAGCTTATAGGCGCTGGTGAATTACCTTCATCAGTTCCTTATGATGCGAGTGCACTTTATGCTAAGAACTTAACATCTTTGATTACACCATTTATAAAAGATGGTGTAATTAAATTAGATAAAGAGGATGAACTTATTTCTGGATGTTTATTAAGTGATGAAGGAGTTGTCCTTCAAAATAAAGTTTTTGAAAATTGAGGTTTTAAAATCATGTCTTTTATAAGTCTTCTATGGGTCCTTCTACTAGGTAGTTTGTTAGGTCTGGAGTTAATTGGAAAAGTTCCTCCAACGCTTCACACCCCCCTTATGAGTGGAGCGAATGCAATTTCAGGAATAACAATGCTGGCAGCATTGACTTTAATTGTAAAAGCAGAAGGTAACTTACCACTTTTAATTATTGGTTCAATTTCACTGGGATTTGCTCTTTTCAATGTTGTGGGAGGCTTCTTCGTAACTGATCGAATGCTCGCAATGTTTAGCCGTAAACCATCAAATAAGAAGTAATTATTTAGTATGAATCTACCTGTAATCATTAAATTCGTTATTGACCTTCTAGCTGTACTTTTGCTGGCTTTAGGAATAAAAGGGTTGTCAAAAGTAAAATCAGCAAGGGATGCTAATAGATTAGCTGCATTTGCTATGTTGCTATCGGTAATAGGATTACTCTCTTATTACTTGGGAACTTCTGGAATTGATCTCCAGTCTTGGACTTGGATAATAATTGGATCAATTATTGGTAGTTTGCTAGGAGCAATCCTCGCGAAGAAAGTACCAATGACATCTATGCCTGAAACAGTAGCTTTGTTTAATGGCTGTGGTGGAATGTCATCACTTTTAGTAGCCCTAGGAGTAGCTATTTTCCCAATATCTAATAATCTAGAAAATGTTGATTTTTTAAAATCACTGATTAATGAAGTTTCTATATCAGTTTCTATATTTGTAGGTGCAATAACTTTCACTGGTTCCATTGTGGCAATGGCAAAGTTACAGGGTTGGTTGTCAACGCCAGGATGGACTCAGAGTAAATTTAGACATTTTGTAAATATTGTTTTTGCAGTTGCTTCCTTGATAGCTTTTTTTGATCTGATAAACGGCAATACAAGTTCTATTTGGCTTTTAGTTTTAGTTTCTTCTTTATTAGGTATCGGAGTTACTCTGCCAATTGGTGGAGCGGATATGCCAGTTGTTATATCTTTATTGAATAGCTATTCAGGTATCGCAGCTGCAGCAGCAGGTTTCGTTGTTGATAGTCAGCTTTTGATAGTGGCAGGCGCAATGGTTGGAGCCGCAGGTCTAATACTTACTCAAGTAATGTGCAAAGGCATGAATAGATCATTGGTTTCAGTACTTTTTGGAGGATCTTTATCCGCTCAAAGTACTACCTCCTCTGGATCAGCAGAATATACCAATATAACTTCTTGTAGTGTTGAAGAATGTGCATTGACTTTGGAGGCGGCTAATAAGGTAATAATTGTTCCTGGTTATGGTCTTGCAGTAGCTCAAGCTCAACATACGTTAAGGGAAGTGACAAAAAAACTAGAGCAAAATGGTATTGAAGTTGTCTATGCAATACATCCTGTAGCTGGGAGGATGCCTGGGCATATGAATGTACTCTTAGCAGAAGCAGATGTTCCTTACGAGCAACTGAAAGAAATGGATGTTGTAAATCCTGATTTTCCAGCAACGGATGTTGTTTTAGTTTTAGGAGCAAATGACGTAGTTAATCCTCAGGCTAAGAATGATAGTTCTTCTCCTTTATATGGAATGCCAGTACTAGATGTTCAGGAAGCAAGAACGGTATTTGTTATTAAACGAGGTATGAGTGCAGGTTACTCCGGAATAAAAAATGATTTATTTGATCTTCCAAATACTTCTATGGTATTTGGTGATGCAAAGAAGGTATTAAGTGATCTTATAGGCGAATTAAAGGATCTTGGAGTTGGGGAGAAATAATAGTATATCTTCAAGTTTTTCAGATTACTTAAAAAATAATCCATTTCGAGAAGTCTTACCTTGGATAGGTGGCGACTTACAAACTTTGAGAGATACTTTTGTTATTGATTTTGGTAAATCAATAAAAAATAAAAAAATATTATTTCCGATCAATAAAATTCTTTCTGAAAAATTTGAATGTGATTATCTTTTAGGATTTTTAGAATTACCTGAAAACTTAATCTCTCTTAGGGGTTTTGTTATCGTTACACATGGGTTAGGGGGCTCAACTAAAAGGTTTGGTTTAAGAAGAATCTCTAGGAAATTAGCAAATAGTGGTTTTGGAGTTCTTAAATTAAACCTAAGAGGATCTGGTTCTGCGAGATATTTAGCTAAAGGAAATTATTGTGCTAGATGCTCAAGTGATGTTATTTCAGCAATAAAAAATTTAAAAAAATTAATTAATTTAGAGTTCAAAGATCAAATTAAAAGTAATCATAATCTTCCAATATATGGAGTTGGATTATCTTTAGGTGGAACAATTCTTTTAAATGCCTGCTTAGATTACGATGAAAACAATGGAGAAAAACTTTTAGATGGCCTAGCCTGTGTAAGTAGTCCTTTAGATTTATCATCATGCAGTCTCTGTATTGAGAAACCTAGAAATTATGTCTACCAAAAATGGTTACTTCACCGCTTAAAAAATCAGTTATGGGATGGATATAATGATGAAGGCAAAATTCTTAATAACGAGATATTAAGAAAAAAAATTAGAAATTTAAAAAGTATAAGGGAATTTGATCAAAAATTTACAGCTCCTAGTTGGGGATTTAATTCTTTAGAAGATTATTATGTTAAAGCTTCTCCAATATTTAGAATCCAGAAATCAATAAAAAGATTACCTCCAATGCTTTTTATTCATGCCAAGGATGATCCTTGGGTTCCTTATAAGGCTACTTTGAATTTAAGAAAAGAATCTATCGATGAATTTACTATTTTAATAACTAAAAAAGGAGGGCATAATGGTTTTCACTCTATTAATGGCTGCTGGTCAGACGAAGTCGTGAAAAATTGGTTTATAAGTATCTAGGACTATTTAAAAATGGTGTTTTTTTGAAAATCCATTTTTCTATTGGCTTACCATTAATAATATGTGAGGTAAAAATTTCTGAAATTTTTTCTGGAGAAACTTTTTCATACCAAATACCATCAGGCCAAACAAGAAGAATTGGGCCGTTCTTACATATCCTTAAACAGTCAGCTTTTGATCTTAATATATGAACATTTTTTGTAGAGGGATCATTCTCAAATCTTTTTAAAGTCTTTTTCAGACATTCCCATGTTTTTTGACCTTCATTGCCTATAAAGCATTTCTGTTTTGAGGGTGTTGCGCATAGTAGAAGGTGCTTCTTAATATTCACTTTTATCCAATACTTACGTATTTTTTCCCTTTTTTAATTTCTTGCTTAACAAAAAGTCTGGCCCAATTATCCACTTCAAGAATATCCTCCAAGGCAGGTCTCAAATTCAAATTCTCCATATGTGATTCACAAGCTTTACTTATAAATATTGGAATTTCTTGAAAAGAAATTTTTTCTTTAAGGAATTGTTCAACAGCCATTTCATTAGCAGCATTTAAGACCGCAGGCATAGTACCAGAAGACTTTCCTGCGGCATATGCCAGTCCCATACATGGATATTTAAACTCGTCTGGCTCTTTAAAAGTTAATTTTCCAATTTCACTTAGGTTTAATCTTTTCCAATTTGTTTGCAATCTTTCAGGCCAACTCATCGCATATAAAATAGGTAGCTTCATATCTGGCCAACCTAATTGGGCTAATACTGAAGAATCTTCCATCTCAATCATTGAATGAATAATACTTTGAGGATGGATAACTATTTCAATATTCTCGTAAGATGTCCCAAATAAATAATGAGCTTCTATAACCTCTAATCCTTTATTCATAAGAGTTGCAGAATCTACAGTTATTTTTTTCCCCATATCCCAATTAGGATGTGAAGTGGCATCTGCTACTGTGACATGCTTTAAATCCTCAACAGCCCAATCTCTGAAAGCACCACCTGAAGCTGTTAAATGTATCGCTTTTAAACCCTTAGGCATCTCTCCTGTTGAAAAATCTGCATGTTCATAATTAGGTAACCCCTGTAAGCATTGAAAGATAGCAGAATGTTCGGAATCAGCAGGTAAAAGCCTACTTTTATTTTTCTTTAAAGCAGGAATAACAATTGGTCCTGCGGCAATCAAAGTTTCTTTATTAGCAAGTGCAATATTCTTCCCCGCATTAATTGCTGACATTGTTGGAATTAATCCCGCGCAGCCTACTATTCCAGTAACTACAGTATCTGCCCTATCCCAAGCTGCAACTTCGTTAATCCCCTCTTTGCCACACAAAACTAAAGGAGGATTATCTAAATCTAAGTTATTAATATTATCTTTTAAATCTTCTATTAGATTTTCATCCTCAATTGCAACTACTTCTGGTTTATGTGTTTTAACTTGCTCAGTTAATAAATCAATATTTTTTCCTGCAGAAAGAGCTACTGCTTTAAATTTTTCAGGCAGTTCACTAGAAATTTCGAGAGTTTGAGTCCCTATTGAACCAGTAGAACCGAGCACAGTAATGTATTTCAATTTTCTCTGATATTTCTAATATTTTCTCATTTAAAGGTGTATTTAAAAAACAAACATTTCAAATTGGTTTTTTTCTTAAAATTTAGACCCTTATCCATTTTGTTATTTCATTGGATTGATCAATAAGTTCAATGCCTTTTTCTTTTAACTGATTCCTTATGTCATCAGCTTTCTCATAATTTCTACACTTTTTCGCTTCTAATCTTTCATTAATAAGTAATAATATCTCTTCTTCTTTTATTTTGCTTTCTATTACTAAATCTTCTTTTCTTAGTCCAAGCACCTCAGTCAGCTCTTCAAGAGTTTTAAAATTCTCAAGTAGAAAAATTTTCTCATTTAGGTCTATTTCAAAACTTTCAACTCTTTGTAATTGGTTTAAAAAAGTTTTTTAATGGTTTCGCTAAATCATAAATAATTGCAATAGCTCCAGCTGTATTAAGGTCATTACCAAGAGCCACAGAAAATTTAAGCTTTTTTTGAGATAATTCAAAATTTATTTTATCTTTATATTTTTCTTCGATAGATTCATTTTTATCAATAGATATAAAAGCACCTTTTGTAATGTCCATAAAAGAAAGAGCTATATTAATGTTTTTCCAAGCTTCTGAAGCACTTCTTAAAGCTTCTTCAGTAAAATCAAGTGGTTTTCTATAATTCACAGTCATAACAAAATATCGTAAAGTCATTGGGCTTATGCCTGACTTTATTAGTTCTCTTATAGTTTTAAAATTTTTCAGGGATTTACTCATCTTCTGACCATTTACATTGACCATCCCATTGTGTAACCAATAATTTGCTAATTTTTTGCCATTAGCTACTTCTGATTGGGCAATCTCATTTTCATGATGTGGGAAAATTAAATCAGAACCACCTAAATGGATATCAATAGTATCTCCTAATTCATCTTTAACCATCGCGGAACATTCAATATGCCATCCTGGCCTACCTTTGCCCCATGGAGAATCAAAATATGGTTCATCATCTTTGGCTTTTTTCCATAGTGCAAAATCTTGCGGATTAAGTTTTTTAGTATTTTCTTCATTAGCCATTCTTCCTTGCTGATTGATATTTTGTTCTTGTATGTTTTGATTGCTTAGCTTTCCATAATTTTTATTTTTAAAAACAGAGTAATAAACATCTCCGTCAGTAGAATAGGCGTATCCTTTGTCCTCAAGTATTGTTATGAAGGAGCAGATATTGCATATATGATTCGTTGCTCTTGGCATACTATCCGGACGCATTATCCCTAAAGAATCCATATCTTTATGAAATTCAATAATATTCTTTTCAGATACTTCCTTCATTGAACTGCTTTCTTCTTTCGCTCTTTTTAAGATCTTGTCATCAATATCTGTAAAATTTTGAACATACTTTACTTTGAAATCACTGTAAATTAAAAATCTTCTCAATACATCCCAAGCTATATAACTTCTGGCATGACCAAGATGACATAAATCATAAACAGTTACTCCACAACAATAAATTTTTACTACATCATCAATAGGTTTAAAAACCTCAACTCTTTTGCTTAAAGTATTAAAAAGTTTGATCATCTTAAATTAAGTATTTCATAAGGTTTATTTTGTCTCCATCCAATTGTCTCCAATCCCAATATCAACTAAAAGAGGCACATTCAATTTTACACAATCTTCCATAGTCTTCTTCACTAATTTCGTTGTAATTTCCAGAGAATCTGGTTCAACTTCAAACAATAATTCATCATGTACTTGTAAAAGCATTTTTGCGGGAACATTCATTTCTATGAATTTCTTATTTAGTTGAACCATTGCAATTTTAATAATGTCTGCACTTGAGCCCTGAATTGGGGCATTAGCTGCGGCTCTTAATGACTGTGCCTCCATGCCAGCCCTTCTTGCGGATTGCAAGTCAATTTCGTAAGGATCTTTTCCTATTAATCTTCCAAGTCCATTTTTATCAAACTTAAATTCTCTTTTTCTACCAAAAATTGTTTTTACATAACCTTTTGATAAGGCAAGCCTTTCTTGAAGTTCAAGAAATTTGAAAATTTTTGAATATCTTTCTTTGTACTTTATTAGGAATTCTTTTGCCTCTGGGGTACTTACTCCTGTAGATCGAGCAAACTTTTTTATCCCCATACCATAGATAACTCCAAAATTTATTGTTTTACCAACTCTCCTCTCGTCAGATGATATTTCTTCCTTATCAAAAATTAATCTTGCAGTCAAAGAATGAATGTCATCATTTTTATGAAATGCATTTATTAGTATTTCTTCATCTGCTAAGTGAGCGAGTATTCTTAATTCAATTTGAGAATAATCAGCTGATAAAAGTTTCCAACCTTTTTCAGGTAAGAATGCTTTTCTGATTCTCCTACTAAATTCAGTTCTAACTGGGATATTTTGAAGATTAGGATTGCTACTGCTTAGTCTTCCTGTTGCTGTAGCAGCTTGATTAAAGTTTGTATGAACTCGTCCTGTCTTTTGGTTAATAAGATTTGGAAGTGCATCAATATAAGTACTAAGTAATTTGCTAAGAGTTCTATGTTTTATTATATGTGGGATTATCTCATGATCGTCCACTAATCTTTCAAGAACAACTGCATCTGTACTCCATCCTGTTTTTGTTTTTCGTGATTTTTTTTTCTCCAAATTTAATTTTTCAAACAAGATCTCACCCAGTTGTTTTGGTGAAGATAAATTAAAATTTTCTTCTGCTAATTCATAAACTTTACTTTCAATATCTTCTAAGGTACTTTTTAGTTCTCTTGAGAGTTTATCTAGATAAGGGATGTCGATGGTTATGCCATTCATTTCCATTTGGGACAATACTGGCTCTAAAGGCAGCTCGATTTCTTCGAATAATTTGATTAATTGATCTTTTTCCTTTGAAAATCTTTCTTTAAAAATATTGACGATCTTATAAGTAAGGTATACGTCATAACCACAGTAAATACTTGCTTCATCAATATCAACAAATGAAAAGTCTTTATTTTTGCCTACTGTTTCCTTAAAAGAAGGTGGTCTAAATCCAAACAATCTAAAACTAATTTCACTTAACGCATGCTTCTCCTGATTATTTAGAAGGTAATCTGCTAACAAGGTGTCAAAGGTTACACCTTTTAGATCAAGCCCATGATTTAAAAAGATTTGTCTGTCAAATTTAGAATTTTGGAGTGCTTTTTCTTTTCTTGGGTTTTCTATCCAAGTCCTTAGTTTTAAGAAAACATCTTCAATTGTTAATTGTTTGGGCTTTTCTTTATTTGTTTGATGACCAAGAGGTATATAAAATAAATCATCAGTTTCTTCTCCAAGGCATAATCCTATTCCAACAAGTTCCGCATTGATTGGATTTAAACTATTGGTCTCAGTATCTAAAGAAACGATCTCATTAGTCTTGTCTAATCTCTGAATTAATTTATCGAGTAATTCAAAATCATTTACAACAGTTACTTTGATTTTAGGTATTTTATTTTCACAATTTTCTAATTCATTTTTACTAGAGACTTTTGTTGCTTTCTCTTCCGCTTTAGGAACATTATTTTTATCAAAACCACCTTTGCTAAAAGTTAAATTAAAAATATCAATTTGCCGAAGTAGTGTTGATAGTTCTAGTTTTTGCAGTGACTCTGAAAGCAGTTCTTGATTTATATTTTTTAATTCATAACCATCACTTAATATCATAGGAACTTCAGTATTGATTTTTGCTAAATCCCTGGAAAGGAAAGCGTTATGCTTATCATTTTTTAGCTTTTCTATAACTGAACCTTTTATGAATCCTTTATAGTTTTTATTATTGTTCTGTTGAATCTTTTCCAAAGCTTCATAGATTCCATTAAGTGTGTCGTTCTCTTTTAGTAGATTAATTGCTGTTTTTGGACCTACTCCTTTAATTCCAGGAATATTATCAGAACTATCCCCAGTTAGCGCTTTTAGATCTACTACTCTTTTCGGAACAACCCCTAATTTTTCCTTTACTCCATTTTCATTTATAAAGGTTGGATTCCCACTCTTAGCATATGGACCACCACCCATATAAAGGACATAAATATCTTTTTGATCATCTACTAATTGAAATAAGTCCCGATCTCCAGAAAGAATATTCACACACCATCCTTTAGAAGAAGCATCATTTGCAATTGTGCCTAGGAGATCGTCTGCTTCGTAACCTGGAGATTTAAAAATAGGCAAATTAAGACTTTCTTCTAAGATGACTTCTAGTTGTTCAATATCCTGAAAAAAAACATCTGGTGCCACATCTCTATTGGCCTTATAATTGGGATCTAATTCATGCCTGAAAGTGGGTTTCTCTGTATCAAAAGTAATACAAACTCCCTCAGGACTAATATTTTTACAATTATCCAAAAGGCTTTTTAGGAATCCATAGGTGACACTTGTTGGAAACCCCTCTTTGGTAGTTAACCCGCCGTCAATCCCTTTACTAAATGCATAGAAGCTTCTGAAAGCAAGTGAATGGCCATCTACTAAAAGTAAAATTGGTTTTTTAGAGTTTTCAGATTTTAAACTCATTTTCTTTTCTTAGCCCAAGGTGGGATATCAATAAAGATTTGCTCCCCAGGTTCTAATCCATCAATCACTGAAGTTTTATTTCCGCTACTAATACCAATTTCGATTTTTTCAAATTTCGGAGAGTTGTTCTTATCGACTTTTAAAATTCCCTTTTCACCTTTCTCAGTGACAATAGAAACTGTTGGTACTAGGATTTTTTCTTCATTACCTTCAACTCTAAATTCAAGATCAGCAGTCATTCCTATTTTTATTTCTTCAAAAATATCTTTAAAATTTAAAGTTACTTCAAATGAGGTTACATTATTATCTTTTACAGCTCTTGGAGCTATTTTTTTAACTATGGCACTATATTTTTTTGAGGGATAAGCCTCTATTCTTACAGATGCTTCTTGACCTATTTTTATTCTACCAATATCACTTTCAGGAACTTTAGCAACAATTTCGAGACCCTCTGATAGTTCAAAAATAAAGTTTTTGGTTTTAGGGTCTGAAATTAAATTTGTACTTGGGGTAACATAAGATCCTATTTCCGCATATTTTGCAGTTATCTTGCCTGCATAGGGAGCTTTAATTAGATAGAAACTTTCTTCAGCTTTTGCATCATTAAGTTTCGCGCTACTAATGTTGTAGTTATTTTTATAACTTTCATAATCTTCTTTGCTTACTGCACCTTCCTTATACAAATATTCTCTTCTTAAAAACTCAGATTTTTGTTTTTCTACATTTAATTCAAGTTCTTCAATTTTATATATGAACCCTTCATCATCAAGGGAAGCTAAAACCTGATTTTTATTAACAAGATCTCCCTCATCTACTTTAATTTCTTTTATTACACCTTGCTTTCTAGGGCCAATATTGCTTGTTCTAATTGCTTTTACTTCACCACTAGTATTAATTGAATCTGAGAGGATTCCTTTTTCAACTTGAACTACAAAATCAGAAATATCTTTTGATTTATTTTTTTTGAAGGAATTGTTTATAAAAAAGAAAAATATAGCTAGAGAAAGCAATATAATTCCACTTCTTAGATTTATATTTTTTTTAATTAAATCAAGCATTTTTTTTGAAGTCCAGCAATAGAGAATATTTAGGAACTAAATAAATAATCAAGACGATTATAATTAACTTATCCAAGATTGGTTAAGTAAATACTATATTACTAGAAGATGTTTTCTTGATAATTTTTCCATAAATTTTTTCAAATGTTAAAAGCCGGTATTATTGGACTGCCAAATGTTGGAAAATCAACTTTATTTAATGCACTTGTAGAAAACGCTAAAGCCCAAGCTGCTAACTTTCCGTTTTGTACTATTGAACCTAATAAAGGTATAGTTTCAGTACCAGATCTAAGGTTGCAAAAGCTAGGTGATTTAAGCTCTAGCCAAAATATTATCCCAACAAAAATTGAATTTGTAGATATCGCAGGTCTTGTAAAAGGAGCCAGTAAAGGGGAAGGTTTAGGGAACAAATTTTTATCAAATATTAGGGAGGTTGATGCAATAGTTCATGTTGTAAGGTGCTTTGAAGATAGTGAAGTAATTCATGTTTCGGGAAAGGTGGATCCCTTGGATGATATTGAGATAATTAATCTAGAATTGAATTTAGCTGATTTATCCCAACTCCAAAAAAGAAGAGAAAGAATTAAAAAACAGGTTAAAACTAGTAAAGAAGCAGCTAAAGAAGATACCTTATTAGAAAAAATCGAAGAAGAGTTACATAAAGGTCTTTCAGTTAGATCAATTTCTCTGAGCGAAGAAGAAAATTTAATAATTAAGCAATTAGGCTTCCTTACTGCAAAACCAATTATTTACGCAACAAATTTGCATGAAAATGATTTAGCTGAAGGTAATAATTTCTCATCAAAAGTTCAGATTTTTGCAAATAATGAAAATACAGAATGTATAAAAATATCCGCTCAAGTTGAATCTGAATTAATAGAGTTAGAACCAGAGGATAAAAAAGACTACCTTATGGGATTAGGAGTAGAAGAAGGGGGATTAAGTTCTTTAATTAAATCAACTTATAAATTACTGGGATTAAAGACTTATTTCACTACGGGAGAAAAGGAGACAAAAGCATGGACTATAAAAGATGGGATGACTGCACCACAAGCAGCAGGAGTAATTCATACTGATTTTGAAAAAGGATTTATTAGAGCCCAAACCATTTCATATCAAAATTTAATTGATTCAGGTTCGATTGCTAATGCAAAAACTAAAGGTTTACTTAGAAGTGAGGGTAAAGAATATGTAGTAAATGAAGGAGATGTAATGGAATTTTTATTTAATGTTTGAAGCTTTCTAATAAAATCTTTATTTTTAGAAATTTTATAATTTCTTATTTTGTTGATTTTCTATAAATTTATCATTAAGGAATTTCTCGCCTAGTTCAAGAGATAATTTAATTTTCTGTTGTTGATTAAATTCTGCCTTCAAAACATTATCTTTTCTTAAAATGAACCAAAATCCATTTGATAATTTTGGCGGGAATAATTGTTCTAAATCACCTATCTTTATAAGAGATGCTATTGCATCCTCAATATTATTGATAGAAATAGGACCTATTTTTTCACCATAAAAACTTTCTTTATCTAATGAAAAGTTATTTACTATTTCCTCAAATGTTGATTCTTCCTCTTTGATTCTTATATAAATCTCATCTGCTATTTCTTTCTTTTTGACTTTTATTATTGTGTAGTAATAAAGATCTAGATAATCTTTTCTCTTAATAAAATATTGAGTAAGTTCATCTTTATATTTATCCATACACCAGTATGTCCAAAGATAATCAGAATTAATTAAATCAATCCATTCATTCTTATCTACTTCATTGAGATGTAACCATTGCTCAAGTTCTGAATTTGTTTTTATTGAATTGTTCTTTTTCCAATTATTAATTATTTTTAATTGTTGTTTATCATTAATTGATTTTTTTATATTTTTTGTAGTGTAGTTCTTTAATTTTCTTTTAAAAAAAATTTTTAAGATACCAAGTCTTGCTAATTCTTTACGATTAAATTTTAATTCAAAATTCATATTATTAAATATTTTACTTTTTCTAAAATTAAAACATCTACTTGATTAAGTTTAGTCATAGTTGTTTAATAGTGTTTCTTGAATTTAAGTAAATTTCTTGAAAAATTCTTTAAGACTAGAAATTATGTGATCTTAATAAATAAAAAATATAAATTAGTGAATTTATAGTAATTTACTAGTAAAATAAAAACAAAGAAGATTGAATTTCTGAAAATTACTTACTAATTAAGACGATAAAGATAATGAAAACTTTTATTTTTATAAAATTAATAATACTAAGTTCTTTTTTTATTGAAGTTAGGTCAGCTCAAAAAACTAATCTCGTTGAAGAGAAATCTAAAACTGAAAATCCCTATTTGTCTGAATCTAAGGAATTAAAGGAAATTAGTTTCGAGAATTTAAGAGATATGCTTGTAAAAAACAATCAGGAATATGCAGCTGCATTGGAAAGGTTTAATCAGGCAGCATATGATTTGAATGCAACTTTAAAACTAAAATATCCAACAATTGATCTTCAGTCCAATGGACTACCATCTTATTTAATAGGAGATGAGTATAGGAATCCTAAATATAATTCATCAACTGATTTTGAAACTAATCAGCTTGAAGCATCACTCTCAACTTTAATAAAGTGGGACATAATTGATCCTGAGAGGAAGCCTGAAATCGCTATTAAAAGATTAAGTGTAGATAAAGCCAAAAATGCTTTAAAAATGATTATAGAGGACTTAACTTTAAGAGCTCAAAGTCAATATTATCAACTTCAAACTGCAAGGGCAAAAATTAATACATCAAAAATTATGGTTAATTCTTCTAAAAAGAGCCTAGAGTCAACCATTGTAAAAAATAAAGCTATGTTAGCCCCTCGTATAGAAGTTTTTGAAGCAGAAACTCAATTATTGAGAGACAAAGTTTTACTTAACAACTTTTATAGAGATGAAGCTGAAGCTATTAGACAACTATCTAACACTCTTGGTTTAAATTCTAATTATTTAGCAATTACAAATGATCAAATTAGTATTAAGGGTCTTTGGAATAATTCTATAGAAGATACTAAAAAAAATGCTATTCTTTACAATCAAAAACTAAAGGAGCTAGATCTAGAAATAAAGTTGGCTGATAATCAAATTAAAAAGTCAAATGCGCTTATCAAACCAAAATTTAGTATCGTTAACACTCTCTCTGGATCTTATAAGTTAGGACAAGAAGAAGTATCTCCTCCAATTCAGAAAAACGATTACAGGAAAAATATTAATAATACTATAGCTTTAACATCACAATGGAGAATATTTGATGCAGGTAGATCCAAAGAACTAAAACAAAAAAATATTAGTAAAAAAAGGGAATTTCAAGCCAAGTATAAAAGAGAAAACAATAAGATAAATGAGAATTTAGAAAATTCTTTTACAAAATTACTTGCTTCAAAACAAAATATATTAAATTCTTATATTCAAGTAAATAAACTACAAGAAATATTAGATATTTCTGATAAGAGATTTAAAGCTGGCGTTGCTAATCAAAGAGAAATTATAAATAATCAAAGGGATCTACTATTTGCAAGAAACTCTTTTATAGATGCTGTATCTTTTTACAATAACAACCTTATTTCTCTTAAAAGATTATCTGGAGATTTAAAAATAACTCCATGTAAAAATAATTTTTATCAAATAGGCGATGTTATTAATTTAGAAATAGTTTCAAATATCCAATATGATCCTTGTCAGATTGACTTTCAAGAATTTAATAAATTTGAAATGCTTTCTTTAAATGAAGAAGAAATAAAATCAAAAGATTCAATACAAGAGCCAATAGAAGTTAAGGAAGAGTTAAAAGAGAAAACCTCTGATGCAACATTGAAATCTAACAAAATTCTTAAAAATGAAAAAGAATTTATTAAATCAGAAACGGGATCGACTGATAATTCTAAAGGTTTTTTTAAAGGTTTAAAGAGATTTTTACCTTGGAATAACAAAGACTTAATTCAAGATCAAAGTGAAATCAAATCAGAAGAA
>QCLW01000020.1 GCA_003214235.1 Prochlorococcus sp. AG-418-F16 | reverse complement strand
ATTGTTACAGGCTTGTTTATTATTTTCTTTGGAACTTTAATTTTGAGTTCCCCTTTATGTTCATCTTCAAAGGTTGGTTTATGGGAGGCATTTTTTACATCTACTTCTGCAATAACAGTTACTGGCCTAACCATAATTGATATTGGTGCTGATTTGAATTTCTTTGGCCAAGTTTTTTTAGCTTTCATGCTTTTATCAGGTGGACTGGGATTAATGGCTATTACGACATTCCTACAAGGTTTCGTTGTAAAGGGGACAAAGCTTAGAACTAGATTAGACAAAGGAAAGACTCTAGATGAATTTGGAGTGGGAGGAATTGGACGAACTTTTCAAAGTATTGTTATAACTGCAACTTGTATAATATCTTTTGGTGCAATTGTTTTATATTCTTTTGGATTTGTAGATATTCAAAATAATGGGGAAAGACTCTGGTCCTCGATTTTTCACAGCATATCTGCATATAACAATGCAGGGTTTTCTTTATGGTCAAATAGTCTTCAAGACTATAGAACAAATTTTTTGGTTAATAGTGTGTTTGTTTTTCTTATTGTTATGGGTGGACTGGGATGGCGGGTTATTGATGATATTTGGAGTAATAAAAAAAATCTTTCATATAAAAAATTGAGCCTTCATTCCAGACTAGTTATTAGGACAAGTTTGTCTCTAATATTATTCGGATCATTAGGATTCTGCATAACTGAATCATTGCTAAATAGTCAATTTTTTAATGATCTGAATTTGTTTGAAAGGTTATCATCATCAATCTTTGAAACAGTCAGTGCAAGAACTGCAGGCTTTACAAATTACCCGATCTCCTTGAACTCTATCTCAGATACCGGCCTCTTGTTATTAATGACACTTATGTTTATTGGAGCAAGTACTGGAGGCACTGGTGGAGGCATAAAAACAACTACATTTATTGCTTTAATGGCTGCAACTAGATCAACTTTAAGAGGTCAGAAAGATGTAATTATTAGCAATAGATTAATTTCAGATAAAGTTATTCTAAAGGCAGTTGGAATCACAGTTGGATCTTTGCTTTTCGTTCTTTTAATGGCAATGCTGCTAAGTACAACTAATACTTTTGTTAAAAAAGAATCTTTCACATTCCTAGAAATTCTCTTCACTTGCATATCTGCATTTGCAACAGTTGGTTTTGATATTGGTTTAACTGCAAAATTAAATCATTTCGGCCAATTTATTCTTATTGTCGGTATGTTTGTTGGCAGACTTGGGATACTTTTGCTATTAAGTGCACTTTGGCAGGCTCTTTATAAGAGTAGAATAGATAGACAAAAGAGAATTGGCTATCCTAGGGCTGATCTTTATGTTTAGGATTGACTGAGTTTTATTATGGCTGATTGGTGGCAGTGGTCTCAAAAGAGAGAAAAAGAAGCCCTTACTTTTGCGGTTGTTGGTGTTGGAAGATTTGGAACTGCTGTTTGTAGAGAACTTATAACTAATGGTGCGGATGTTTTGGCTGCAGATTATTCGGAAAAAGCTATTGATGATTTGAGACAATTGGAACCTTCGATAGAAGCTAGAGTTGTAGATTGTACTGATGAAGAGTCTATGAAGGAATCTGGAATACTCGAAATGAATACTGTTGTAGTAGGTATAAGTGAACCTATAGAGGCAAGTATAACTACAACACTTATTGCTAAGGATAGTGAAGGTAGCAAAGTAAAAAGGGTAATAGCAAGAGCTACGAGTGACTTGCACGAAAAAATGTTAAAAAGGGTAGGTGCAGACAAAGTTGTCTTCCCTTCCAGAATGCAAGGAGAAAGATTAGGTTTAGAACTGGTAAGACCAAATCTAATTGAAAGATTGGAACTAGATAACCAAACTGGTATAGATGAAATAACTGTTCCAGAAGAATTTATTGGAAGATCTTTAAGAGATTTAAATTTGAGGAAAAATTATTTAGTAAATGTTCTTGCAGCAGGACCCGCTGAAAAGTTAACAGTAAATCCTCCAGCAAAATATATTTTGGAAAGAGGAAATATTTTGGTAGTTATGGGAAAAACTGCAGATTTGCAGAAATTGCCTCAAAAATAATTATTTTTAATCCGATTTTTTATAGTATCGAATTCTTTGAGGAGCTCTTTTTAATCTTCTGACGCTTTGTTTTTCAAGTTCGTCTCTAAATTTATCAGTATTTAAATCATTTACTGAGAGAAGTGATTCGCCCTCTTTCTCGAAGTATTTTTTTATACCTTCTTGTATTAACACTTTTGCCATGTTACTTACAGTCCTAGATTCATTACTGGCTAAAATAGTCAGCTGCTCACATATTAATTCTGGAAGCACTACTTGAATCCTAGGGGATTTAGGCTTCCCATTTGTTGAGTTTTGACGGGTAGCCATGAGTCAAAGTGTATAACTGTTACTTATTAGTATACACAGTTAGTCAAGGATACTATCTTTGTGTATATTATTAGTAAGGAAATATATGTCCGTATCAATTAATTGTTTTTATTGCCTCATGAAAAATTCAAGAAAACTTGATTCACCGAAAAGGTCGATAATTGATAAAAAGAAAAAAAGATTAGTTAATTCTGAATCTCATGATACTGAAAACAGTGATGTTTTGATATCAGCTGTAATTAGTCCATATTTGTTAACTCATCTTCACCATATTCTTCAACAGTCTGAGTATTTTGCTCAAAAAGATGGTAGAAAATCTCATGCAGCTAACTTTGCGAAACTAAGAAAGGTTTTATGTTTAGACGCTAGAAGTATGGCAGATGCATCAGCAAAAGAAATAAAAGATACGGATAATGATTTATCTATTAATAAATATAATGAACAAAATGTAGCTTGAAGTAATAATCTATTAATAAATAGATTTAAAAAAAATGTCCAGTAATGCTGAAAAGCTCTATAAGTTAATAGCAAACGACTCCAAAAAGAAACAAATTTTGTTTATGACAGCCTTGACTAATCCTAAAAAAGCCTTAGATAAAATATGTGCTATTGGTAACGAGTTAAATATTTCTGTCACCAAAGAAGAGGTTATTGAATATTTGAGTACTATTGATGACGAGGCAACTAAAATGTGGTTAGTTAAGGCTCGAGGAGGTCTTTAGAAAAAGGTTTCGAATAATTATTGTTTTGATTCGTCATAGGTTTTATTCTTTTGTTGTAGCCACCTCCACCAGCTAAAGTCCAAAAAAACCAATAACTTGGAATTGCAAGAGCTGCAGCTATGAAAATTACTACAATTTTTTCTATGCTTTTCATAATCCAATTTTATTCCACAAAATATTTTTTAGTAAATAAGTCTCAGATTTTGTAAATTCTATTTTTAAAACAGTGATTAGATTTGAAGGTGTAAGCAAAATTTATTCCACAGATATTGTTTTAAAAAATATTAATTGGGAGATTAAGAAAGGAGAAAAAGTTGGCTTAGTTGGTTCCAATGGTGCAGGTAAATCAACCCAATTTAAGATTTTAATTGGAGAGGAAGATCAAACAAGTGGATCGATCATCAAAGAGGGAAATCCTAAAATTGCCCATTTAAAACAGGAGTTAGATTGTGACTTAAATTGTTCAGTG
Source organism: Prochlorococcus sp. AG-418-F16 (assembly GCA_003214235.1). Taxonomy (GTDB): domain Bacteria; phylum Cyanobacteriota; class Cyanobacteriia; order PCC-6307; family Cyanobiaceae; genus Prochlorococcus_A. The sequence continues at coordinate 20,619 of QCLW01000020.1, read as the reverse complement.
AGAGAGGAATTAGAAAGTTCTTTCAAAGATATACAAATTGTTGCAATTAAACTTTTAGAAATTGAGAATAAAATGAAATCATTGGATATTAAAAATAATTCCAATGAACTTGAAACATTAGTAAATAAACTCGCAAAATATCAATCAAAATATGAAGCTTTAGGTGGCTATAAAATGCAATCTGATGTAGAAAAAATATTGCCAAAACTAGGATTTTCTATCGAAGATGCTGATAAATTAGTTGGCAATTTTTCAGGTGGTTGGCAGATGAAAGTTGCACTTGGAAAAATAATCTTACAAAAACCTGATTTACTTTTACTTGATGAGCCAACAAATCATTTAGATTTAGATACTATTTTCTGGTTGGAAGAATATTTATCTTCCCTTAAGATTGCAATTATTATTATTAGTCATGATAGATATTTTTTAGACAAATTATGTAAAAAAATAATTTTTATAGATAGAGGAATATCTGAAATATATAATGGGAACTATTCTTTTTTTGTTGAACAGAAATCTTTAAATGAAGAATCACAAAATAAATCATATCAATTACAACAAAAAGAAATTGAGATCCAGAAGAAGTATATTGATAGATTTAGAGCTAGTGCAACTAGAAGTTCTCAAGCCAAGAGTAGAGAAAAACAATTAAAAAAGATTTCTAGAATTGAGGCTCCTAGAGCAAAATCTAAAAGTCCTGCTTTTAATTTTCCAGATTGTCCACGCTCAGGAAAATTAGTTCTTAATATAAAAAATTTGTCTCATAGTTATGAAGATACAATTCTTTTTTTAGATGTTAATTTAAAAGTTTCTTCGGGGGAGAAAATTGCAATCTTAGGACCTAATGGCTGTGGTAAATCTACATTGCTTAAAATTATTATGAAAAAAATATCCCCTGAAATTGGAGAAATTAATCTTGGTAAACATAATATAATTACTAGCTATTATGAACAGAACCAAGCTGAAGCACTTGCACTTGAGGAAAGGGTTATTGATTTAATATGTAATAAATCTCCAGAATGGTCACAAAAAAAAGTAAGAACATTTTTAGGAGGTTTTGGCTTCCAAAATGAAACTGTTTTTAAATATATTAAACAACTCAGTGGCGGAGAAAAGGCAAGATTAGCATTGGCTCTTATGATTATGAATCCGAGTAATTTTATGTTATTGGATGAGCCAACTAATCATTTGGATCTGCAATCTAAAGAAAATTTAGAATTAGCAATTAAGAATTATAAAGGTTCATTATTAATCATTTCTCATGATAGATATTTTATTTCAAAGGTTGCAAATAGAATTATCGAAATTAAAAATTCAAAGTTATTTTCATATGATGGTAATTACGAATATTTTTTAGAAAAAAAATAAAAAGCCCAAAAATTAGTAATTAATAAATTTTACATTTAGCTGGGCATTATCACTTTTTTAACTTTACGTCGTTTACTGTGATTGTTTGATCTTAAAAATACACAAATAAGTTTTAATAATTTATATGAAAAATTATGATTTCCAAGAAAAACAGTTTCAAATTTCTGATCCTATTGAAAGTTATTTTGAATGCATTTCAACCTGTGATTTGAAAGATGGTAATTGTATTTCTAGGTGTGTGGAAATACTTAAACAGAATGACGTTTGAAACTTTTATTTATTTTGTAGATTAGTAATATCAGTAGGTATTACTTTTAACCTAATAAATTTATTACTACGCTTCAATAATATATTGATTTCTTTATTAATCCCATTTTTACTTATTTGACTTATAACATCTGAAGCTTTTTCGATATTTTTATTACCCACTTTTATGATTATGTCATTTACTTTGATTCCACTTCTTTCAGCTGGACTATTGGGTACGACATAACCTACTTTAACTACATTATTATTTGTTTCAAAATTATTTTCATCTTTTAGGCTTATGCCAATCATAGGATGTATTACTTTGCCATTATTTACTAGCTGATAGGCAATTTCCTTAGCTTTATTAATTGGAATTGCGAAACTCAAACCCGCGCCTGGTCCTGATCTGATCAATGTATTAATACCAATTACTTCTCCATCGCTGTTGAGTAGTGGACCTCCAGAATTTCCAGGATTGATAGCAGCGTCAGTTTGAATCAGCTCAAGTTTTTTATCGTATATGCCTAATTGAGTGACGTTTCTTTTTAGATTACTGATAATACCAAGTGTAACTGTGTTTTCCAGTCCGAATGGATTTCCAACTGCGATTGCCCAATCACCAACTTTAATTTTTGTTGAATCACCCAATTGTGCTTTTGGCCAAGGTCCTTTCCCTTCAATCTTAAGCACAGCTATATCAGTAAAAAAGTCTTGCCCTATAAGTTTTGCTTTTAATTTTTTGCCGCTGGTTAAACCAACAATTACCTTATCCGATCCATTTACAACATGAGCATTAGTCATTACAAGTCCGTCTGCGAATATAAATCCACTCCCTTGATTTTGCTCTATACTTGGCTGATTATCGTTAGGGAAATCGAATCCAAAAAATCTTTCAAAATATGGGTCTATAAATAGTTGAGAATTTCGTGTAAATTTTCTTTTTTTAACATATCTTTGAGTATCAATTGTCACCACGGAAGAACCGGTTTTTTCAACAGCTTTAGTTATGAATGATTTGTTTAAATAATTATTGATTTCATTAAATTTTGGATTAATAAATGGTTGGGATATTATATTTGTTGGAAATAAAATTCCCATTGTAATTCCTAAATACAGTAATAATTTCTTGTGGTCGTAGCTTTTCAATTTTGATTTTTGTATGTTTTTCGAATACATTTGATACACAATAATTGTGTAGTTTAACTATATCTACTAAAAAAATTAATTGAGTTAAAGAAAAAAATTTATTAAAATAAAATAGCTAATTTTCTTTTTTTCGGGCTATCATATTAAACATAATGCAAATTAATAAGTTTGATGACCCTTTTATTTCCAATTATATATTCTGCAGTTCTAACCTATCTAGTTTGGAAAGCTTTTAAAGTTATGTCAAACGGCTGGAGCATATCTGGTACAGAAAAAAAACGTTCTAATAGATCAAATTTTCAACAAAAGTCATATACAATACATCCAGAACTTCTTGATAAATCTGGAAACATAACTGAAGAGGAACTATTAACGGTAAGATTTTCAAATGATAATGACTCTTCACTAGAAGAAAAGGGTTCAACAACTGATTAATAGAATTAAAATTTAAGGTAAAGAAATTGGAATTAAGAACAAAAATTGTTTCATCGGTCATAAGATCTCTTAAGTTACCACCAAGGTTTCGTTTGAAAATGGTCAAAGAAGATCCTGTTAGGCTTGAACTAAGCCTAACCCCTTCTTATGGTAAAGATCCAATAATTGTTGGTTTAGTAGAATCTTTAGACTTAGTCGCTAGAAGAGATAGAGAAGGAAGAATTCCAAGAGATCTCCAAGGAACTTGGGATTGGACAGTACGACACGGAAAAGTAAGTACTGGTGGTTGGAATCCTATGCTTAAGGAAGCTTTGCAAACAATGTTTGATACAGGATTGCCAGCAATTATTTATGAGGAATTAACTGGCGATGAGTATCGTCCTGTTGATGGTGTTAGACATATTAAATAGTTAATTTACTAATTTCATAAATTTCTCTTCAAAACGTTAAGATGTATATGAATAAAAATAGTTAATTATGAATGATGACAATCAAACAAGGTTTGGCTTTGTAAACTTTGCCGAAACATGGAATGGTCGTATGGCCATGATGGGTATATTGATTGGTTTGGGGACTGAATTAATTACTGGACAAAGTATTCTTAGACAAATTGGAATTGGTTAGAAATCTATTTTATTTCTTCTGCTTGTACTTCGATGGTACTTTCACTTGGTTTTTTATATAATTGATTTTTTCTACTTATATTTTTGATCTCTTCACCGCAATTCATGCACTTATCATTTAAACCTAACGATATTGAACCACAATTATTGCATGTATGGATATTTGATTTGTAAGAATTAAAACCTACATATACTAACAATAGTAATAAAAGAGGAATTAAAAATAAAAGAAGTAGAATATTACCAAGAAAGCTTATAAAAAAGTTAATCCCAAAAATAGGAATCACTATTAGTATTATTAATGAATAGGTAAACAAACTTTTATTAACTTTAAGAAAATAATTCATACTAGTTATTATTATATTTTTTTCTTCTTTTTTTTACTAATGACATACTAGCAATAACAACACTCCAGCACTGTCCAAAATATAAAATTACTCCTAAAAGCCAAACCCACAAAGTAAGTACAAGAAAGCCTCCAATAAAACCATATGCTTGAAATCTTGCGCCAAGCGAAAGAATACTTTTACTTACAGCCAGATTCAAAGTAGTTAGGCTAATTCCAATAAGAATAGATCCAGGCAAAAGTGGTCTTAAAGGAACTTTTCTACTAGGTAAAAGGGCTTGTAATAAAAGAGCCATTAAAGAAAAGCCAATTAGTGGTATTGCAAATTGACCAACTTGTAAAAGGGGTAATTTAAGTAGTAAATCAGAAATTAGATTATTAGATTTTGAGAGATTTTCTAAAACGTTACTTGGTATCATTCTAAGATTTGCACTAATCTGATCTAATACCATTAAGAATCCTATAAAGAATACTATTAAAAAAGCTTCAACTCTATTGCGGAGAAACCTAGAAGCCTGCTCTCTCCAAGCAGCATTTTCTCTTTTAGAAGGCAGTTCGTCTTCCCATAGCCGATCTGAACCTCTTTGCAGAGATAAATATGCATTCCCTGCTGTAAAAAGCAAAAACATAGCCCCTAGAATACCCGCTCCAAAACCTTGATCAATTAATTTAAACAATGTTGTTTCTACTAATTCAACTACCGAGGGAGGTAAAATTTGCGCCGCAATTGCAATTATTTCTTGATCTAAGCCCTCTTGTTTTCCTAGGAACCATGATGCTATTGAAAGAGAAATGAGAAGAATAGGAAAAAATGATTGTAGTGTGTAGTATGCAAATGCAGCACTTAAATCAATACAATCAGATTTACTCCATCTTTCACAAGCTCCCCACAAACTTTTCAGTATCCAAGTGGAACTTCGCTGTATATTAATTTTCTTCAAATATTTATCTTATGTATTTTTTTTATTGTATCTAATTAAGAAATTTTTCAAGCAATTATTTATTTATGATGCAACTATTTTTCCAATAATAAATTACCCCATGGCTTTAAGATTTCAATCTTTTCTATTGATCTACAAGCAATTAATGGAAAATTAACATCGCTCAAGTTTTGTCCTGAAATTAAATTTAAAGGATCTGTTTCTAACCACTCTACATAACAATTTAGTTCTTCTAATAACAACCAGGCCGCTGCAATATCCCATATCTTGGGGGTTGATTCTATCGCTGCGAAAGTTTGCCCCATCGCTACACTTGTTAAATTTAAACTTGATACACCTAAAAGTCTGATTTTGCCAGGAAATACTGAGGTTGGTTTTTTTTGTAAAATTTTTATAGATCTACTGCACAAAGAAATGCATTCACTTTGGTGATTATTTTCGTTAGGGTCTATTTTTCGGTTATTTAACCAAACACCTTTACCTTTAATTGATACAAACTTTTTTTGTAATGTAGGGATTATTAAAAAAGAAGATTGAGGTCTACCATCTACGAACCTTGCTACTGATATAGACCAGTATGGAATACCTGCAGCAAAATTTGTTGTTCCATCAAGTGGATCGACAACCCAATATGCATTTGTATTTGGAATTGACTTTCCTCCTTCTTCACTAAGGACTCCCTCATTGGGTGCTATTGAAGCTAGACCATCTACGATTGTTTTATCACTCCATAAATCACAACTTGTTATTAATGAGCCGTCTGCTTTGTTGCTAGCACTAATATTTCCAAAATCTTTTATTTGACGTTGACTAACTAATTCAAATAAAGAATCTAGTTCACTTAGTTGTTTATTAGTTAAATTTGGTTGATTCATCTTGGAATATTACAAATAGATTCTAAATCTTTAATTTTATTATTATTGTTATCCGAACAATTTTTACTTATTTCAAGAAAAGTTAATCTTTCTAATTCATCTAACTTTAGGTTGTAATTATAAAGAGCATTAATATTTTTTGATTTCGCATTACTTAATTCACTTTGTCTTACAAGTACATCTTTGAGAGTTGATATTCCAATCTCATATCTAAGTCTGGAAAGCCTTACAGATTCTTTACTTGATTCAATTTCTTTTAGAGACGAAATTATTTTCTCTTCATTTAATTTAAGATTCAAATAGGCTTTAATAATATTTGTTTTCAAAACATTTTTTAGATTTTTAAACGCATATTCTTCAGCTCCTGCATCTGCTATTTTTGATTTGTAAGAGTTCTTATTCTGTCCACCATTAAAAATACTCCATGCAAAATTTAAACTTATAGTATTTGTATAGTTTGATCCAGATTCTTCAGAGTCAATAACCTCTGTTAAAGAGTCACCTTTGGTAAATGTACTAGATAATGTGTTGCTGATGTAAATATTTGGCTTATTTTGAGCTAAAAAACTATTTGCCTGGCTCTTTTTGATTGATTTTTGAAGAAGAAGGTTTTTTAAGGAAAGATTTTTATCTAAACCTTCATTAATATTTTTATTCAATCTATGATTCCAGAACCCTATTAAATGTTGCTCTTTATTACTCTCGAAATCCCCCTTAATGTTAAGAATCTCTTTAAGTGAAATTTTATTGATTACATGTTCTATTTTCTTTTCATTAAGAGATTGTTTATCTCGAGAGAATTGAGCTTCTGCTTCAAGAACTTCAAATTTAGTTCCAATTCCAGCATCTAATTTTGCTTTAGCATTGTCTAAACTTGTAATTGATAAATTAAGTGTGAATTTTTTATTCTGAATATCTTGATATGACTTTTGGTATTTGTGATACCTCATTTTTGCTTCTTGAATTAAATCTTTTTTCTTAATCTCATAATTATTTTTTGCAATTTTGTAATTTGCTTTGGCAACTTTAATTTCGGACCCTCTAAGTGGTGCAATTAAATCCCATTTAATATTTAGAGAAGGGTTAGCCGTAAATTGTGATGTTTTTAAAGTAGGTGAATTGCTACTGTACTTTTTACCTGCAATATATTTTGGCAACCCATTAGCTTGAAAATCTAAAGATGGGTATCTTTGAGCAATTTTACTCGAAAGATTAAAGCTTGCAGAGGTAACTAAATTGTTTAATGATTTTAACTCTAGATTATTTAAGACAATTTTTTCTATTTCTTGATAACTAATAAAAGGATTGTTGGATTTTTCTTCTAAAACATTATCTGTATAATTTTTTGTTTCGCTCGATAGTACATTTATAGAGTTGATACATAGAGCAAGAGGCAAGAATAAGATAGGATTTATTACTCTTCTAAGCATTTTTTATAGTATCAGTGTTATTCGATTTTCCAATCAAAGTACTTATAATATCATTTGAATCATCAAGAACGTGAATTTTGGTATTCAATTGATTTTCCACTTCTGTAATATTTTTATCATCTAAAAATAAATCAGTATTAATTTTTAACATCATTGATGGTATGTAAATAGACTCTCCTAAATCCTTATTTTGCAATCCATGAATTAGATCTTCTCCAGTTAGAAGTCCAGTTACAACTTGCTCTTGTCCCCAATAAATGCTTGGTAGACCATATAAATTAATTGTCAATCCATCAATTAAGTTTAATTTTTTAACTGAAGGAATTAGGGCTTCGTAAACTAATTTACCAACAATCCAACTAACTTTTTTTGGGTTTTTTACTTTTTTGGGTAGGTTTTTAGTCTTCTCACTTAATGTTTTTAGAAAGCTTCTAATAGAGCCAACCCCATTAGATTCTTGTGGCATATTTTCGTAGGTTTTGTAACTAGGTAAATTCTTACCAGCTATTAAATACCATTCGTCTGCTAGCCAACAAAAACGTGTTCCAAGACTAATTTGTAATGAGGCTTGAATTTTCTCTACTTGTTTAATGGTTTTTATTGCGTATTTCGAGCTTATTGATTTCAAACCATCATTTTCAGGTCTAAATTTTGTAAGTCCTACAGGAACTATTGCAACTGATAGTACTGTTTGAGAAGTTTTTTTGTAAAATTTAGCAAGTTCAAATATCGATTTCTCAAGAATCTCCCCATCATTTATATCTGGACAAACAACAATTTGAGCATGTATTTGAATAGAGTTTTTTTCAAACCATGAAATTTGATCAAGAATCACTCCTGCTTTTTGATTTTTTAATAAAATTTTTCTAGTATTAGGATCAGTCGCATGAACAGATATAAAAAGCGGGGATAGTTTTTGTGTGGATATTCTGTCCCAGTCTTCTTGTTTTAAATTAGTTAGAGTGAGATAAGAGCCATAAAGGAAACTTAATCTATAATCATCATCTTTTACGTAAAGACTTTTTCTTTTACCGCTTGGCTGTTGATCAATAAAACAAAATGGACATCTATTATTGCATTGCTTGATTGAATCAAATAATGCATCTTTAAAATTAATACCTAAATTAACATCTTGATCTTTTTCGATACTTATATTGTGAATTTCATCATTTTTATCTAAAACTGATATGTTCAAAATTTCTTCACTAATAAGAATCTGATAATCAATTAAATCTCTTGGTTTTTTCCCATTAATACTAATTATGGAATCACCTGATTCAAATCCTATCTCTTGTGCAATGGAATTAGCTTCAATACTATCAATTTCTGCAGGATTTACTTTACAGTTATTATTGGGAACCAAAAGATTATTTGAATCTTCTTTGTAATCAATTTCTTGCCACACAATTAAATTCCAAATATTCTTCCTTATTTTTATTCTAAACTCATATATGACTCAAAGTGTATTAAATACTTTTAAAATACTAAATATAATTCTGAAATTAAGGGCCTTTAATTTACTAAAATATGACATTAGTATTTTTTAAAAACAGAATTTAAATTAACTACACTTACTTAATAGACTTTATTCATTGGAAGAATTAATTACAAAAAATTTAGAAGTTAAAGATAAATTGAACAATGACTTGCATCATACAGTTGATTCATATGAAAGTACTTTTTTATCAAGGCCAATTTCTTTAAGATTGTGGTCTTCTTTTTTTGTAATTTTACCTATATTTGTTCAAGCCCCTTGGGTTAGATTCGAACCAATTAGTGCTCTTTGCTTTACTTTTGTAATTCTCTTAGGAGCATTTCTTTTGTACAAGAAACAATCCAAGAAATGGTATATTGTCAGCTCATTATTACTTGGTGTATCAGGAAGTTGGCTGGGTGGATGTTTGTTTTGGGGATGGTTAAGTTCATTTCCTATTCTTCACATTCCTGTTGAAGCTGTGGTTCTTCCGTTAGCTTTAATTGGCCTTGGTACTAATTGGAAAATTGGTTCTAGTTTTTATATCTCTTCTTTGTTTGGAACTGCAGCTACTGATATTTCAATATTTTTGATTGGAATAATGGATCAATGGAGACAGGTCATAACAGCAGATTCCGAAACTGCTCCTCTAATTCTTCAAAAAACTTCCGAAAATCTTATTCAAATAAAATCATTATCTATTATTATTTTTGTTGCACTTATACTTTGGTTAATTTCAAAAGAAATTTTTGATTCTGCAACTATTAATAATACTAATGGTAAAGCACTCTTAGTTTCTAGTTATGTAATTCAAACCACATTAATTGTCGATGGTATTTTTATTCTTTTAGCAATTCTGCAACCAAATTTTAGTGGATTGGTTTAATGCTGAGGCCTCCATTTTCGCAAGAACCGATACCAATAAATAATTGGGATGTAATTGTTGTAGGGGCAGGAGCTGCAGGACTTATGACTTGTCTTGAATTACCTGCAAATTTAAAAGTGCTACTTTTAAATAGAAACACTAGCAAGGTATCTTCTAGTCGATGGGCTCAAGGAGGGATAGCATCTGTTGTTAGACAAGACGATTCATTCGATCTTCATGCTGTTGATACTTTAAAAGCAGGAGATGGACTATGTGATTTTAGAGCTGTAGAAATGCTGGTTAAAGAAGCCCCAGGTTGTGTAGATAGGTTGCAGAATTTAGGGATGATTTTTGATCAAAGTTCTGATCAATTATCTACTACTTTAGAAGCGGCTCATTCTCGAAGAAGAGTCCTGCATGTTAAAGATCGTACTGGCAGAGCATTAGTTGAAGTTTTAGAAGATCATATTGAAAATAAAAAAAATATTCTTCACTGTAGGGGTGTAAGAGTAACTGAACTTTTTATTGAAAATGAAGAATGTAAAGGAGTTCAGGTTCTTGACGGAGCCAATTTATATTGGATTCAATCGAGAGCTGTTGTTTTGGCTACAGGTGGGGGTGGGCATTTATTTACTAATACAACAAATCCTGCTCAATCCTCTGGTGAAGGGATTGCTCTTGCATGGAAAGCAGGCGCTGCTATCGAAGATTTAGAGTTCGTTCAATTTCATCCAACCGCTTTAAAATTTTATGGTGCACCTTGCTTTTTAATATCTGAGGCACTTAGAGGAGAAGGTGCTATTTTAGTTGACAAAAATGGTGAAAGTCCAGTTAAAAATCTTGAAAATCGTGATTTAGCTACTAGAGATCAGGTTAGTAGAGCAATTATGAAAAATATGCATGATAATAATGTAGATCATGTTGGCTTAGATCTTCGTTATATTGACCCAGAAAAAATTGTAGAGCGCTTCCCCACGATCTTAAGTCGATGTCAGGATTATGGAGTTAATCCTTTAAATGAAGTTATACCTGTAGCTCCTGCAGCTCACTATTGGATGGGAGGAGTTAAAACTGATCTAAATGCATCTTCTACAAGAAAAGGATTATATGCCGTTGGAGAAGTTGCTTCTACAGGTGTGCATGGTGCTAATAGACTGGCAAGTAATTCACTGATGGAGTGTCTTGTTTTTGCAAGAAAAATGTCTTCAATTGTTTTGAATGATCTTCCGAAATTTCCAAAATTTGATAGATCATTGCAAGAGTTTGATATTGAAGATCCTAAAGAAGATCAAATTTCCAAAATTGCTGAAAAAATTGATGAACTAAGAAAACTATGTTGGTTAAATTTAGGTGTATCTCGAAATAAGGTAAATATGAGTAAATTTCTAAATTTTATTCAAGATGATATCGATAAATTGTATAAAAATGCTTTACTAAATAGCCTTGAAAAAATAAAATTTGATCAAAAAATTAAACTTAGTGAACGCAATAGGAGAGGATTGAATCTTTTACTTGATTTAAAGAATAGACAAATAACAACTATAACTTTATTAAAAGCGTGTCTATTTAGAGAAGAGAGCAGAGGAGGGCACTATAGAGATGATTTTCCAGATAAAGATAAAAATTGGGAATGCCATACTAGACAACAGTTAGATCAAAAAATTCAAAAAAGATTTATTAAAAATTAGAATCTCCTTGATAGCCTGTCTTTATGGCTAATTCATTCAAGTCTAAAGTACCACTAATTATTTTTCCATTTATTTCCCAAGAAGGAAATCCAGTGATTCCTTTCGTTTGGCATAGCTCATACTCATTATCTCTACCATCTTTAGCACATTCAACTACTTTTAATTCTTCAACTGCTTCTTTACCAAATAATTGTTTCTGATCGTGGCAATGCGGGCACCAGTATGCACTATACATAATAATATTGTTTTTACTTATAAATTTTGCAAATTTTACCTTCTGAGGAGAGCTTGAAGTTGTAATTATTGGCGATACATTTTCAGTGGTGCTTGCAACATCAATAGCATTAGATGGGTCAACGTTTGTTGACCAAATTAGCCCCCCCAGCAGGACACTAATAGCTACAATGATACCTCTAAAAATCATAGGTTCTCTACTTTCAAACTTTGCTCCAATGATAGAAATTATAAAGATAGAAAACGATAAAATTGCTGAAAGTATACAAAAAAAACAATATGCTTGAATCTTAAAAAACATTATATTTATCAATAAAAAGCTAAATGTTGATGACGAACAAGATATTAGAAATACTAACCACCATAAAAACTTATTTAGTTTTTCTTTTGGGGAAATTAAATTAAGCGAAAGTATTATTGTGATAACTAATATTGATATATACGTTATGAATCCTGCTAACGAAAGAGGTATGTTAACTTGATTATTTTCAAATAAAGTACCCCAAGGACTATTTAAAACTGTTTCACAACCATTTTGGATTCCTGGGCATGAAAGCGAAGTAAATAATCCCCAGTTTTTTAAAGTAATCGAACCTGTGTCAACTATTCCTATAGTGCTAAGAATTGCGATTATGATTTTTGGCCATTTCAAATCTTTTTTATTTCTTCTGTTTAAAGTCTTAAGGGCCATACAAAATGAAAGTTTGTTATTTACATTATCTATCCTAATATTATCTTGGCATGAGAGTTATATACAAAATGCTTTTTAAATCTTTTAATTCTTATTTTTCAATTTGTGAAACAAAATAGTCTCAATCTAAAAGAAAAAAAACTATCTAAGATTGCATTCAGTCATGTTGGTTGCGAGAAAAATCTTGTTGATACTGAACATATGCAAGGCTTATTAGATAAAGAGGGTTATGAAGTTGACAGCAATATAAATGATGCAAATGTTGTCGTTGTAAATACTTGTAGTTTTATTGAAACAGCTAGAGAAGAATCTATTAGAAAAATTCTAGAATATACAAATCAAGGCAAGGAAGTAATAGTTGCAGGCTGTATGGCTCAGCATTTTAAAGATCAACTTCTAAAAGAAATCCCTGAAATAAAAGGTTTGGTTGGAACAGGAGATTATCAAAAGATAGCCAAGGTTTTAGACAGAGTAGAAAAAGGGGAAATTGTTAATGAAGTTTCAAAAATACCGGAATTTATTGCAGATGAGGAAATACCTCGTTTTGTAGACAAAAACAAATTTGTTGCTTATCTTCGTATTGCTGAAGGCTGCAACTATAATTGCGCTTTTTGTATTATTCCTAAGTTGAGAGGTCCTCAAAGAAGTAGAACAATAGAATCTATAGTTTCAGAAGCCAAAAGTCTTGTAAAGAAGGGTATTCAAGAAATTATATTAATTAGTCAAATAACAACTAATTATGGTCAAGATATTTATGGAAAACCATCATTAGCCAAACTTTTGAATGAGCTTTCTAAAGTTCCAATTCCTTGGATAAGGATACATTATGCTTATCCAACGGGTTTAACTGATGAAGTTATTAGAGCTTTCAAAGATTCAAAGAATATAGTGCCTTACTTTGATTTGCCACTTCAGCATAGTCATCCAGATGTGTTGAAGAGTATGAATAGACCTTGGCAAGCTTCTTTGAATGAATCAATTTTGGAGAAAATTAGAGAAGAGATTCCATCTGCTGTATTAAGAACTAGTCTAATTGTTGGATTCCCAGGAGAAACAAAAGAACATTTTGAACATCTTCTCGCATTTTTGGATAGGCACAAATTTGATCATGTGGGAGTGTTTATTTTTTCTCCTGAGGAGGGAACTGCAGCTTTTGATTTGCCTAATAAAGTATCCCCAGAGGTTGCAGAGGCAAGAAAAGATAACGTTATTTCAGTTCAACAAAATATCTCTAAAGATAAAAATCAGTCATATGTTGGTTCCAAAATGAAGATTTTGGTAGAAAAAATATCAGATAATAACGAATTAATAGGTAGGTCCTACAATTTCGCGCCTGAAATTGACGGAAATGTGATTTTATCTATTAATGCTGCTAATAATGATTTGAAAAATTATATTGGTAAATTTGTTGAAGCAAATATTTCTTTTGCGGATGAATATGATTTGTATGGAGAGACTATTGAAATTTTGTAGTTTTTTTAAATTAATTTAACTGCTCTTAGGAGCTTATCTAATGCGAAAGCAGCTCCAAAACCAAAACCAATAAATGCAAAATAGAAAATGATGTTCATTAATTTTTTTATTTTTATTTAATTTAACATCAGATGAAAAGATTAGATTGTTTCGTTTAATTTCTTAATCTTGGATATATGGTAATTTTTTGTATAAACATTCTTCTGCTTTTTGTAGTTCCCGGCCTAAATATAGAGCATGATCTAATCTGGTTATTAAGTCATTTCTTTCTTCAGTGATCAATATCCCAAGTTGTTTGGCACTAATACCTTCAAAAACTTCATTACTAACTCTTTTATTTTGAGAGTCGCATTTAATTGGTTCATTTGTTTCTGGGTCAAGCGCATATCCTTCATCATTAATATTATTTAGAAAGTGCTCTAAAATTATTTTCTTTTGTTCTAAATCTACTTTTATTATAAAATAACCGTTTGGATCTAAGTCTATATATCGGTTGGATAGATTATTATCAATCTTTATTTTTTCATCGAAACTTTTACTAGAATCCATTCTTAGAAGTTAATAAAAAACTATATTAATAATATAATCTTTGGTAAAGCCAAATAATTTTTTATTTAAAGGGTATAGATTTATTTTCAAAATCAATTTCCATTTCGGTTTGTTTATTAACTTCATTTAGCCAAGGATAAATTATGTTTTCCATATTTTTGTCAAACCACTTATGCAAGCTAATGGTGCTTTTTGCAAAAAACCCCCTCCGCCTTTTATGTTTACCACCCGCTCCAGGATCAAACAAATGGATACTATTTTTTATTGCCCATTCAATTGGCTGGTAGTAGCATAATTCAAAATGTAAATTAGATATTTCTTCTTCACTACCCCAATATCTACCCCATAAGTTGTTTTTATTTTTAACGCACATTGACATAGCAAAAATATCATTAGAATCATTTTTTGATGCGCTAAAAAGTAAAAGATTTTTTTTATTATCAACAATTTTTTCGAAAAATGTAGATGTTAGATATTTACTTCCCCAAACTCCCCACCTCGAACAATGCTGTTCATAAAAATTATGCATTTTTTTGAGGATTTTTTGGTTGATATCAGATTCATTAAAAATTTCTACTTTAATATCTTGTTTAGTAATTGATTGCCTCTCTTTTTTTATATTTTTTCTCTGATTAGAGTTAAATCTAGAAAGAAAATCATCAAACGTTTTTTCTCCATTACTCCTCCATTCACTGCTGGAATTTATCCATTCATGGTATCCCAAAGATTTAAGATGGTTGCCCCAGCTTTCATCAATATACAAAAAATTACAACTTAAAATTTTGTTTGTAATCGCAAAGCTTTCGATATGCTGTATCAGTAAATTTGTAATTTCTTTCTTATCTTTATTTTTTTTATAAAGAAATTGATATCCATTTACAGGACTATAAGGACTCATTCCAATTAATTTAGGGTAATAATTTAAATTAAGCTCTTGAGCCAATCTTGCAAAGGATTGATCAAAAATGAATTCTCCATAGCTATGATTTTTTAAAAAAAGTGGAGCAATTCCTAATATTTCTTCATTTTTATAAGCAACAAAATATAGAGGCTGCCAACCAGTTTCTCTTGCAACACTTTTTGATATTTCAAGGTTTTTAAGCCAGGTCCATTCATAAAATGGATTATTGATTTCATTTGCTAATTCATTCCATTTTTCCTTGGAGATTTCCTTGATAGACAATCTGACTTCAACTTTATGTATTTTTTGGTTCATTTATTATTTAATCTATTTCAAATTTTTTTGTAATGAACTTGGATTTCATTATTCATTAAATTTTTAATTGATTTAATTTCCCATAGTCTTTTTAGATTAAAAATCTCATTTGTTTTTTCTGGAGGGATCCATGTATATTTACCTCCTATAATTCGTGGAATTATTGTAATTTTTATATCTGTTATTAGATCCTCTTTTATAAATGAATTTATAAGTTTTGCACCTCCTAAAAGAGCTAGATCATTTATCCCTTGTTTTTTGAGTGAAATTAAAGTTTTTCCCCATGAATCTTCGAAAAAGAGTTGTTTCTCGAAGTCATTATTCGACGAATTATCAACTTTACTTGAGGTTATTAGCCATCTTCTAATTGGTTGACGAAAATATTTCCAATTACTGTTATATTTTTTGCTATTTGAAGCAACTATAGAAATTGGTTGGCTTTTTGATATGTTTACTGGGTCATTATCATTGAGATTTTTAATTAGGTAAGTTGATTGATGAGCTATTAAAGTACCTAAACCAAAAATGGTGGCATCAACCATTGATAAGTTTTGATTTAACATTTTTTTATCTTCTTCGCTTCCAAGATGCGATTCTCCACCTCTAGGAAATGCAATTCTTCCATCAAGACTAGATGCTATGACAATTATTACTCTTGGGATACTCAAGTTTGTGTGACTAAACTATTTTCAAATTTCAACTTCAATGAATTGGTTAACTTTTGATCAACATATATTTCTGCGGCATTATTTGGGCTCTCTTGGAGTCTTATTTTGTGTAATGTTGCACCTAGTTTGTGTATTGGTTTTTTAAGAATATCAGAAACATATAAAGCTATATTTTCAGCAGTTGGAACACAATTATGGAAAAATTCGATGTCTTTATTTAGAAAAGTATGATCTAGTTGTTCAACAACCAAATCATTAATTATCTCTTGGAGTGCAGATAAGTCGCAAACCATTCCTGTTCTTTTATCAATGTCTCCTTTTACAGTTATATCGACAAGATAGTTATGACCATGTCCATTAACTCTGGCACTATAAAGGACATTATAAAAGTTAATCCAGCTCCGTATTTTGCAATATCAAAAAATCTATATCTTCCAGGACCGTAAACCATTAAATTAGTTTGATACCCCATTGGAGTCAAAAAAGATTGACTTGCTCCAAATAAAACAAGCATTATTAAAGCGCTAGGTGATATTTCTAAAACATTTGAAAATTCAATCGCGACAGGCAAAATTAAAGCAACCGACGCAGCATTACTAATAAATTGGGTAAGGATAACAGTCGATACAAAAATTACAACAAGTGCAAAATATAAAGGCATTCCATCAAGAGCAAAATTGAGATTAACTGCTATCAAATCTGCTAATCCTGTTACTTGCATAGCTACACTAAAGCATGATAATGATCCCAGCAATAAAATAACGTCTAGCCTAATTGATTTTTGTATTTCTGCAGGTCTTAAACACCCAAAAGCAACCATTGCAATAACTGCTAAAAGAACTGATCCTACTAATGGAATATTAGTAACTGAAGGCAAAACTACCATTCCTATTGCAATTGCGATCGAAATAGGTTTTTTAATCAAGAAAGGTAAATCATCTTCGAATTGATCTAAAATAAGTAAATCATTACTGGCCTGTAGTCCCCTTATTGAATCTAACGGCGCTTGCAATAATAAAACATCGCCAGCCCTCAAAACAGCTTGGCCTAATCTCTCCTGCACAGTTTGCTGACCTCTTCTCAATGCCAAAACTGTTGCATTATGACGTTGCCTGAATCTTAATTCTCTCAAACTTGCGCCAGCTAGAGTTGAGCCTGCTGGCAACAAGGCTTCAAAGGTTTTAGTACCTTCATCATCTGAGAAAACATTAGCTCCTCCGAAAGATCTTTTATTCTCTCCTAATAAAATGGTGTGTTCCTGCTGCAGTCTAAATAAGTCTGCTCTTGTAACACGGATTATTAATCTATCATCAGGTTCAATCTTTCTATCTGCCAAAGGGGGAAGAATAACTTTTCCATTTCGTTGCAACTCCAGAACATCAACGTCAAATCGTCTTTGTAATCTACTATTCCTTACAGATTGTCCAACTAATTCTGATGAAGAGGGAATAGTAACTTCAGTAAAATAAATATTCATATCACCATTTTTAATAAAATCCTTATCTCTTCCTCTATCTGGCAAAAGCATATCAGAAACAAGAATCATGTAGGTTGTGCCTATCAGCCACACCGGAATTCCAATTGAAGTCAAACTAAATAATTCTAAAGCTCCATAACCTAATTGCTGACTAATATCACTTACCAGAAGATTTACTGAACTGCCTAATAATGTCAGAGTTCCTCCTAGTAAAGTAGCAAAAGAAAGAGGTAATAAAACCTTAGATGGTGATATATTTCTCCGCTCGCACCAACCTTCAATTAAAGGTAACAAGGAAGCAACTACTGGAGTATTAGGTACAATTCCAGATATTGGAGCAATCAAGAAAGCTATTAATGAAATTAATTTCCTTGGCGTTCTAATACTTTCAGAAGAAATCAATTCTCTTACTCTGTCTAAGGCACCACTCTTAAATAATGCAGAGGAAACTGCAAATAAACCCATAAGAGTAATTAAGGATGGGCTACCAAATCCAGCTAAAGCTTTTTCAGGGGAAAGAACCCCTGTAGCTATAAATATTCCAACACATAACAAACCAGTCAATTCTGGTGCAATAGTATTTTTGATAAACAAGATTACTGACATTATTAAAACAACTACCGTTATAAACGCATCAAAATTATTACTAACAACTGCAATGAAATTCATATCAAACTTATTTAACTCAATATACCCAAAAACAATATTTCAAAAAAGCTTAATTTAAATTATCTTTTTTAAAAAACTTTCTAAAAATAGATTTTTTTTGGAATATCCATGAAGATGCAGATTTTAAGCTTTCAGTAATATGAGGCAGTTTTGAAGCATATATAAGTCTTCTTGCCTCAAAAGCCAATTTCCCTGACAAAGTAATCCCAAGAGCAGAAATTGATGCTTCCCCTATTCCTAAGCTAATCATTTCACCATTATCTTGAAATTCAAAAGGTAAAGGATCTTTTCCTTGAATTAATAGTGCTAGATTTTTTGCGAGATGATTTCCTTCCTGCATAGCAACCTGTGCTGTTATGGGTAGATCCTCCATCCCTGCAATGATTGAAATATCGCCAATAGCAAAACAGTTGTTATGGTTTTCTATTTGCAATTGATTATTAACTAAAATTCTTCCATATTTTTTTGTTATGGCATCGGTTTGCAAATAAGACAAGTTTGGTTTCACCCCTGCAGTCCAAATAACAATATCTTTATCCAAAGAAGTTATTTCATCCTCACTAGAAATAATAATTTTAGTTTCTGAGACTTCTTTGACTGTGGAATTTAAAAAAACATTGATTTTTCTTTTTTCTAATGCCCTCTCTGCTTGTTCTCTATTAAAAATTTTATTTCTATTAAGTATTTCATTAGATTTTTCTATTAAATTAATTTCAAATTGATCTATAAATATATCTTTAATTTTGCATGCCAACTCGATACCAGAGGGTCCACCTCCAACTATGAATAATTTTTTATGAAGCGAAGTTTTTTGTGATTCTTTTAAAAAAGATTTTAATTTATTTAGATCATAAAAATCATTAAAGAAATAACAATTTTCCTCTACACCTTTAATTAAAAAACTATTTGGTAGAGATCCTGTACAGATTACAAGATATTGATAACTTAATTTTAAGTCTTCACTAAATTCAAGGATATTTTCTTTGAAGGATATCTTTGTTAAACAATTTTTTAAAAAAGTTATACCTGCATCAGAAAAAATATTTGCAAATTTTGGCGTGGCCTCCCAAATTCTTATTTCTTTACTTAAAACTTCATACATTAAAGGTTTAAATATAAAGTTGGATGCAGAATCAACTACAAGAATCGGTAAGGAAGGATTAAGATTCTTCAAATTCAAAGCAACTGTCATACCGGCGAAACCTGCTCCAACTATTACTATTGGTTTTTGTATTGATTGCATTTGCTAAATATTGTTATCCGTAAATGTATTATTAAACTATAGGAATAATTTTAAAATTGAGCGAAATAACATTAATCTCATAACCAACTCTAATAATGATTGAAAAAATCCATAAAGATATTCAACCTGAATTAATAAAGGAATATAATCAAGAGCTAATAGATATGAAAGCTCAAGAAATTCTCAAATGGGGTTATAAAAAATTTGATAATCAATTCGCACTTACAACAAGTTTTGGTATACAGTCGTCAGTCCTTTTAAATATGGTTAGTAAATTATGTCTACAAAAAAAAATCAAAATATTTTGGATAGATACAGGTTATCTACCTCCAGAAACATACCATTACGCTGAAAAGCTCATTAATGATTTGTCCTTAGAAATAAAAGTTCTACAAAGTGAATTATCCCCAGCAAGAATGGAGGCTATACACGGAAAACTTTGGGAAACAAATAAAGCAAGTGATTTAGATAAGTATCATGAATTGAGAAAAATAAAACCTTTAGAAAATGGTCTAGAAAAATATAATATTCACTGCTGGGCAAGCGGTGTTAGATCAAGGCAAACAGAAAACAGAAAAGAAATGAAATTCCTGGATTTAATTCGTCAAAGACTTTCTTTAAGGCCTTTATTAAATTGGACAAACAAAGATATTTTTTACTACATGGAAGAAAATAATTTACCTGCCCATCCACTTTTTACCAAAGGTTATTCTACTGTAGGTGATTGGCACTCCAGTACTCCCGATAGTATCGAAACCAAAGGCAGGGCAACAAGATTTGGGGGGATTAAACAAGAATGTGGAATACACACTAACAATTAAATTGATCATAAAAAAATGGTCTCAAATATAAATTTTTTGTTAGTAGGCAATAGTAGGCACCATTGGGCTAACTATTCTCAAAATCAATCTAAATTTTTTCATACCAAAAAAGAACAAAAGGTTCCAGAAAATATTGAT
>QCLW01000019.1 GCA_003214235.1 Prochlorococcus sp. AG-418-F16 | reverse complement strand
ATTCAAAGATTTAAGGGATTAGGTGAGATGATGCCTAGACAATTGTGGGATACAACAATGAATCCTCAAACTAGGATGATGAAAAGGGTTGAAATTGAAGATGCACTTGAAGCTGACAGAATATTTAATATATTAATGGGAGATAAAGTTGCACCAAGAAGAGAATTTATTGAGACTCATAGTAGCAACTTAGATATGGCAACTTTAGATATATGATTAACAATCTTCTTAAGAATTTTTGCCTAATTACTTTTGCATTAATAGCTCCAATTACATTACCTGCTGGTGGAATACAAAAAAGTTTAAATCAAGATAAGTTTACTAATAATACAAATGAAATTATATTGAGTTCCAATACTTCTCTTTATACTTTTCCTGAAAATCATGCTAAAGAATTACTAGTTCTTGATATAGGGACAACTGTATCAGTTTTACGTAATTGGAAAGTCAGCGAAAGTGAAATTTGGTTTAGGGTTGAATTAGCTTCTAATAAAGTTTTGGATGGTCCTAATAATATTACAAAAGGCTGGATAAAAATATAAATTTTGGATTTTAGTTCAATAGGTATCATTTTACTTGGCAGTACTTTTGGCTTAATACTGAGATTATTCATACAAAATAATATTAAAAAAAACATAGGTTTTGATATTCAAAATACTTCAATAGTGAATTTTTTAGCATCATTTTTTTTAGGAATATTAGTAGCATTAGATTTTATTAATAATGATCAATTATTGTTATTTTATACCGGTTTTTTAGGATGTTTTAGTACGTTCTCTTCATTTATATACCAACTATTTATTCTATTTAAGAAGAGGAAATTCCTAAGATTATTTTTCCACTATATCGAAGTAATAGTTCTCTCTTTTTTTTTCTTTTATTTAGGTTACTTTCTTATTAATTTTTTTTAAAGTGAAAATAAAAAATTTTGCTTATATTCTTTTAGCTTGTTATCTAGCTACTTTTTTAAGATTATTTATAGATAATAACTTTATTATTTCAATACTTGGATCATTTTTCGTTGGTTTTTTTATTAGTAAAAGATTAAGTTACTCAACCGAACAAATTTTATTAAGTGGTTTTTTTTCTTGTTTTACATCCTTTAGCGGATTTATATATTTTTTGTACCAAGTTTTTAATCAAGGAGATTGGATAAAATTTATAATTTTTTTTAATTTAATCATTATTATAAATCTTTTTACAATGTATTTTGGGTTCTTGATAAGTAGAAAAATTACTTAGATTTCATATAATGGTGTTGTTACATTGACAAGCATTATATTTATGAATGAAAATAATCATGAAACGGTTACACCCATATCTTCAGATTTAAGTACTCGAGAAAATATAACATTTCAACTTGAAGAATTGCTCGTTGCAGGAAATTATGATGAGGCAAAGTTACTTTTAGAACCTTCCCAACCAGTTGATATTGCAGATGCTATTGGTAGCCTTCCATTGATATTACAGGCATTGGCATTTCGATTGTTAAAGAAAAATGAGGCAATTGAGGTTTATGAATATTTAGATCCAATAGTTCAGCAAACTCTATTAGACAGACTTCGTTCAGGAGAAGTTTTGGAAATCGTTGAGAAAATGTCTCCTGATGATAGGGTGCAACTCTTTGACGAATTACCTGCAAAAGTTGTACGAAAATTTTTGTCTGCTCTTAGTCCTGGTGAAAGGAAAGTAACAGCTGAATTACTAGGATATGAACCTGAAACTGCTGGAAGATTAATGACAACTGAATTCATAGACCTTAAAGAGATGCAAACAGCTGCTGAGGCTCTTTCTTTAGTCAGAAAAAGAGCTCCATTTACAGAAACAATTTATAGTTTGTATGTTACGGATAAAGAAAGACATTTAACAGGTATTCTTTCTTTGAGAGACCTTGTAACTGCTGATCCTTCAAAGCCAATTGGAGATGTCATGACAAGAGATGTAGTTAATATTTCTACTAATACGAATCAAGAAGAGGTTGCAAGAGCAATACAACGATATGATTTTTTAGCACTCCCAGTCGTTGATAAAGAAAAGAGACTTGTTGGGATAGTAACTGTCGATGATTTAATTGATGTTATAGAGCAAGAAGCAACAAGAGATATTTATGCAGCGGGGGCAGTGCAAGCTGGAGATGAAGATGATTATTTTCAAAGTAGTTTGTTTACAATAGCTCGAAGAAGAATTTTGTGGTTGTTAATTTTGGTTTTGGCAAATGGTTTGACAACAAAAGTTATAGCCATGAATGATGCAATATTAAAAGAAATAGTTTTATTAGCTGCATTTATTCCGCTGCTTATAGGTACTGGGGGAAATGTTGGCGCTCAAAGTTCAACGGTTGTCATTAGAGGTTTAAGTACTCAAAAATTGAAGTCTCTTGGAGCTATCAAGGCAGTAGTTAAGGAGGCAATAACAGGCGCTCTTTTAGGTGTTTTGATGATGCTAGTAGTATTCCCCTTTGCTTGGTGGCAAGGAGAAGGTCCTTTAATAGCCTATGCGGTAGGAATAAGTTTAATATCCATAACGACTTTAGCTGCTACAACAGGCGCTATTCTTCCTTTGTTGTTTGACAGAATGAAACTTGATCCAGCCTTAATGTCCTCTCCTTTCATAACAACTATCACTGATATTGTAGGTGTATTTATTTATCTAAGTACTGCAAAATGGCTATTAAGCTCTTCATTAATCTAAATACACTAGGTATTTATTCTCATTTTTGTAAAAATGTGGATTTTTTTGTTTAACTTTACATTTCTTAATGGTATTGTTTACAAAACAACATTCACCTTTCATGTCTACTGAAACATTAAGTGAGAATAAATTAGTCACAATATCAAATTTAAAAGCTAGTAACGACGTCGACCTTGTTAGATCTTATTTGAGGGATATAGGGAGGGTTCCACTATTATCTCATGAGCAAGAAATTACTCTTGGTAGGCAGGTTCAAGAATATATGCAAGTAGAAAGAGCAGAACTGGAAATTATTGAATTAACAGGAGATAAGCCAAGTATTGAGGAATTATCAAACAAATTAAAGATATC
Source organism: Prochlorococcus sp. AG-418-F16 (assembly GCA_003214235.1). Taxonomy (GTDB): domain Bacteria; phylum Cyanobacteriota; class Cyanobacteriia; order PCC-6307; family Cyanobiaceae; genus Prochlorococcus_A. The sequence goes on along the minus strand of QCLW01000019.1, from coordinate 21,631 downwards.
TCCTTCCATAATAAAAAAAAGATTGAGAGCGGGACAGAGGGCTAAAGAAAGAATGGTTGCAGCTAATTTAAGGTTGGTAGTAAGTGTTGCAAAAAAATATACTAAAAGAAATATGGAATTATTAGATCTAATACAGGAGGGAACAATAGGTTTGGTAAGGGGAGTAGAAAAATTTGATCCAGCAAGAGGCTATAAGTTTTCAACATATGCATACTGGTGGATTAGACAAGGTATTACTAGAGCTATAGCTGAAAAAAGTAGGGCAATAAGGCTACCAATTCACATAACTGAAATGTTGAATAAGCTTAAAAAAGGTCAAAGAGAGTTGAGTCAAGAAATGTCTAGAACTCCAACAGTAAGTGAACTTGCGAAATACGTAGAGCTTCCTGAAGATGATGTTAAAGATTTGATGTGCAAAGCTGGCCAGCCAGTGAGTCTTGAAACAAAAGTTGGTGATGGAGAGGATACTGTTTTATTAGATTTACTAGCAGGCGGTGAGGATTTACCAGACGAACAAATAGAGATGGATTGTATGAGAGGCGATCTTCACTCTCTTTTGCATCAATTACCAGATCTGCAATGTAGAGTTTTAAGAATGAGATACGGGATGGATGGTGATGAGCCAATGTCTCTTACAGGTATAGGCAGAGTCTTAGGAATAAGTAGAGATAGAGTAAGAAATCTAGAGCGAGATGGATTAAGAGGTTTGAGAAGACTTAGTGACAATGTAGAAGCTTATTTTGTTTCCTGAAGAAATTCATATATTAACTTATTTGTTTGTTCAGGTTCTTCATCATGAGGACAATGCCCAGCACCTTTCACAATATCTAATCTTTTAATATTCTTGAATTTTTTCTTCCACTCTTTTGCTTCACTTAAAGATTCCCAAGGATCTTTTTCTCCCCAAATCAATTGGATTGGAGTACCAATCTTATCGAAAAGATCAGTAGCAAGATAGTCATCAAATAAGTTAATAAAGCCACGAAATGCTTCTTTAGAGTTTATACGTTTAGAGGGTTGATAAAGTATTTCAATTAATTCTTCATCTATATTTTTTCCTGAGGGGTAAGCTTGTTCAAGTATTTTCTTTATAACTTTTCGATTAGCAGCTCTCGTAAAAAGTGTATTGCTAATTATTCTTTGCCTGACTAACGTTTTTAATATGGGTCTGAGTAAATTCATCAAAATATCACTTTTTTTTAAGCGCTTATCATCCATAGTTCTTTGCGCACAATCAATCAAAATGACACCTTTACAATTATTTTTGAGAATTTCAGCAGCTTTCAATGCAATAACACCTCCAATTGAGTTTCCTATCAAATAAACAGGGGATTTTATTACCTCTGAACAAAATGTTGATATTTGATTACTCCACAAGTCAAATGAATATTTAATTGAATTTTTTTTAAAAGGTTCGTAATTTAATACAGCACTAGGCTGACTACTTTCTCCGAATCCTAGTAAGTCAATTGCATAGCAATTAAAAATTGTGCCAAGAAAATCTTGATTATGTCTCCAATGTTTTTTGGAAGCTCCAAATCCATGTATTAATAAAATATTTATATTATTTTCGCAAGTAGATTTTTTTGATAAAGACCAGGAAATTTCCCAAGTTTTCCATTTCCAAGTTTCAGATGTATTAAAAGTCACTATAAATTAAGCTATTAATTAAACTTTAATTCAAAAAAAAATTATTCGTTTTTGATTAATTATTCTTAGTTAAGAAGAGAGGTTTTATTTTATGAAAAAGAATAAGGTTGTATGTGTTGGAGAGGCTTTAATAGACAGGATCAGGAATAAGTCAAATCAAGGATTTACAGATTTTTTGGGCGGTGCACCTGCTAATGTTTGTTGTGCATTAAGAAAATTAAAAATAGATTCAATATTTATTGGACGTTTAGGAAGTGATGACTTTGGAAAAAAATTTATTGCGCAATTTCATGAATTGGGGGTGAATGTAGATTTCTTGCAGTTAGATAATGATTTATCTACTCGCGTGGTTAATGTAGACAGAGATCAATTTGGAGATCGTTTTTTTTCAGGATTTGAAGCAAGCTCACATTCATGCTTTGCTGACGAAGCTCTTAGTAAGAAATTAATAGAAAAAGAACTTCAAAATTTGGAGAAATTTTTTCTAGAAACAAAATATTTGGTTACGGGAACGATTTTACTATCATCTCCAATATCTGCAGAGACTATTTTTTTTCTTCTAGAACAAGCCAATAAATTTGAAGTCAAAATAGTTATTGATTTGAATTGGAGAGAGGTGTTTTGGGATTATTCACGGTTTTCATCAGAAATTAGTTTGACAGAAAGAATCAGTTTAATTAAAAATTTTTTAAATCATGCTCATGTTTTAAAACTTTCCAGGGAAGAAGCGATTTTGTTTTTTGAGCATGACAATCCTCTGCTAATATCTCAACAAATGTTAAAAAGAACAGATGTAATAATTACTGATGGGAAAAACCCTGTTTCATGGTACATCAATGGATTAGAGGGGACCACCAAAACTCCGAATTCAAAAGAAATTGTCGATACTACTGGAGCAGGTGATGCCTTTCTTGCTGGCTTAATTTCAAAATTAGTTAATTCTGGCTATCCTTCAAATGAATTAGAGATAGAAGATTGTTTGAAGTTTTCAAGTGTTTGTGGATTATTAACTTGTCTTGGTGAAGGGGCAATCGAGCAACAGCCAGATTATGAAAAGGTTAATAAATTTTTAGGATCTCTTATGTAATAATGCCTTCCAAAATTTTGTGCATAACTAATTTCTACTTTCCAATAATTTTCAACAAATGTTTCAATTAATTCTGGCCATTCAATAACTAAAATAGCTTTGCTTTGTACTGCCTCTTCTTCTTCAGAAAGAAATACTTCTTTTGCTGAAGAAATATTTTCTAACCTATACAAATCAAGGTGGATTAGCGGAATTTTTCCTGAACTATAGTGATGAGACAAAGCAAATGTAGGGCTTGTAATATCCTCTGAGATAGATAAACCTTTTGCCATGCCTTGCACAAATGATGTTTTTCCTGCCCCAATTGGACCCTGCAATAAAACAATTGATTCTGGATTTAATTCTTGTGAGAGTTTTTCCCCTAAATTTAAAGTCTCTTTTAAATTTTCAACAAACACAAAAATTATGCAAAAATCATTTATAGTTTAATAGAAAAAGTATTTACAAGATATGGTTATCGCGAATTCAGTTAAAAAATCAGTCCCAGCTTTCGTAATTTCTGACATTGCGTTATCAGATTTTGGTCGTAAAGAAATTAAAATCGCAGAAACTGAAATGCCAGGATTAATGGCACTTAGAGATAAATATCAATCTGAAAAGCCACTTAAAGGTGCAAAAATAGCTGGAAGCCTTCACATGACAATTCAGACAGCAGTATTAATAGAAACTCTTGTAGATCTTGGTGCTGAAGTGAAATGGGCTTCTTGTAATATTTTTTCAACCCAAGATCACGCGGCTGCAGCTATTGCATATCAAGGAATCTCAGTATACGCAAAAAAAGGTGAGACTCTTGATGAATATTGGCAATATACCCATTATATTCTTGATTGGGGTTCAGAATCTCCAAATATGATTCTTGATGATGGAGGGGACGCAACTGGATTATTGATTCTTGGTAGTAAGGCAGAAAAAGATTTGTCTGTTTTAGATAAACCTAGTAATGAAGAAGAAATTGCTTTATTCAATTCTATTAAGTCTAAGCTGCAAACTGATAGTAGCTTCTACTCAAGAATTAAGAGTAATATTATTGGTGTTACTGAGGAAACTACCACTGGAGTGGCAAGACTTTATCAATTACAAAAGCAAAATGCTTTACCCTTCCCAGCTATTAACGTTAATGATTCAGTAACTAAAAGTAAATTTGATAATTTATATGGTTGCAGAGAATCCTTAGTTGATAGTATTAAGCGCGCGACAGATGTGATGATTGCCGGGAAGGTCGCTTTAGTAATGGGTTTTGGGGATGTAGGTAAAGGCTCAGCACAGTCATTAAGAGGACTTGGTGCAATTGTAAAAGTTGCTGAAGTAGATCCCATTTGCGCTCTCCAAGCAGCAATGGAAGGTTTCAGCGTCGTTACTTTAGACGATGTTGTTGAAGATATAGATATATTTGTTACTGCTACTGGCAACTATCAGGTAATAACTCATGACAATCTTGTCAAGATGAAGAATGAGGCCATTGTGTGTAATATTGGTCATTTTGATAATGAGATTGACGTAGCTTCATTAAAAAATTATTCATGGGAAAATATTAAGCCGCAGGTTGACCACATAACTTTACCGAGTGGAAATAGAATTATTCTTTTAGCTGAAGGTAGATTGGTCAACTTAGGCTGTGCGACTGGGCATCCAAGTTTTGTTATGAGTAATTCTTTTACTAATCAAGTATTAGCTCAAATTGAACTTTTTAATAAGTCAGAGCAATATTCTAAAGAAGTTTATGTTTTACCAAAACATTTAGATGAAATGGTAGCTAGATTACATTTAGATAAAATTGGTGCGAAATTAACAAAATTAACCAAAGAACAGGCTGATTATATTAATGTCTCAGTTGAGGGACCTTATAAATCAGAACTTTATAGATATTAAGTTTGAGTTTAATTTTTCTAAATTTTCTTACTTCAATTCCTGACTATATAAGTTTGGCGGTTGAAAAGAATTCATCAATTGCATACCTTACTATTTGTTTGGCTATGTTTTTAGAAAATTTAATCCCTCCAATCCCATCTGAAATAATAATGCCCTTAGGAGGCTTTTTCGTTTATCAACAAAAATTAAATTTCTATATTTTAGTTTTCTGGGGTTTATTTGGAACTATCCTAGGTTCATTGCCTTGGTATTACTTAGGCAGATTAGTAAATGAAAAAAGACTTTCCAATTTTCTAGATAAAAAAGGAAAATACTTAGGAATTTCTTCTAATGATTTAACTAAAAGTAAAAGGTGGTTTGAGAAATACGGGGTATCTTTAGTTTTTTGGGGCAGATTAGTTCCAGGTATAAGAACTTTAATTTCAGTTCCTGCTGGCATTGAACTGATGCCATTACGAAAATTTTTGATTTGGACTACATTTGGTAGCTTTATATGGGTAGCACTTCTCACTTATGCAGGATATTTATTTGGTGAAAATTATTCAATCATTGAAACTTATTTAAACCAAATCAAATATGTTGTGAAGCCAATTTTTATTTTAATTTTCTTGTATTTTTTTATAAAATTTGTTATTAGATTTATTAAAAAAAATAGCAGTTAAAAAGGTATTTCACTAGAGTTATTGTTGTTTGAATATTGGTTATTTTCAGACTCTTTTCTGGAGCTTAGTAAGTTTAATCTATCTACCCTAACAACTGGTTTGTATCTATCTTCTCCAGTATTTTTATCTTTCCAACTATCAATTTTAAAGCTTCCTGTGATTCCAATTAATGATCCTTTCTTAACGTAATCTGCTGCTATTTGGGCTTGTTTACCCCATATTTCTAAATTAAACCAGTCTGGCTCTTCGTCTCTGCTTCTTCGATTAACAGCAAGTGTGAAATTCGCTACTATGCTTCCTGACTCAAAATATCTGACATCTGGTTCTCTGCCAGCCCTACCGACTAGGTTAATTGTGTTAATTTCCATAATTTTTTTTTTTTTAATACTACTCATATTTCCAGTTTGTGCTCAAAGTTTTGCGTGCTATTCATAACTAAACTACGTAATTGTGAGAGCTTAAGAAAAAATAGATATATTATTTATAAAAAAGAATTCTTATTGTGATTTTTAACAGATTTAAATTTTCTAGAGACATTGGCATAGATTTGGGAACGGCCAATACTCTTATACATGTATCAGGTAAGGGTGTCGTTTTACAAGAGCCTTCTGTGGTTGCTATGGATTTAGAAGAAGGGATTCCATTGGCTGTTGGTAAAGAAGCAAAGTTAATGCTTGGAAGAACACCTGGCAATATAAGAGCTGTAAGGCCACTACGAGATGGGGTTATCGCAGATTTTGATGCGGCAGAACAAATGATAAAAACATTTATTCAAAAATGTAACGAAGGCAAGGGTATAGTAGCCCCAAGAATAGTTATTGGTATTCCAAGTGGAGTGACCAGTGTTGAGCGAAGAGCAGTAAGAGAAGCTGGATTGGCAGGAGCTAGAGAAGTTCACTTAATTGATGAACCTGTTGCAGCAGCAATAGGAGCATCATTACCAGTAACTGAGCCAATTGGAACTATGATTGTTGATATTGGAGGTGGTACTACTGAGGTCGCAGTATTAAGTTTGGGTGGAACTGTATTAAGTGAATCTGTTCGAATAGCTGGCGACGAAATAAATGAATCAATAGCGTTATACCTTAAAAAAGTTCACAATTTAGTTGTTGGAGAGAGAACTGCAGAAGATATTAAGATTAAAATTGGATCTGCATTCCCAGATGATGATTTTGATAAAACCACGCTAGAGGTGAGAGGTTTACATCTTTTATCTGGTCTACCTAGGTCAGTCACTTTGACATCGGGAGAAATCAGAGAAGCAATGGCTGATACACTTAGCAAAATAGTTGAAGCTGTAAAAAGAACTTTAGAGCGGACCCCCCCTGAACTTGCTGCAGATATTGTTGATAGGGGGATTATGCTTGCAGGAGGGGGAGCTTTAGTAAGAGGTATTAATGATTTATTGAGCGATCAAACGGGAATTTTTACTCATATTGCAGAAAATCCACTTCTTTGTGTAGTAAATGGTTGTGGGGAGGTTTTGGATGATTTTAAAAAACTTAAAAGAGTTGTTGATACTCCAGATTTTATAAGAAACGCTATAAGAGATTAATAATATGTTTGATATCCGACGAATTTCTACGAGTCGTTGGTGGCATAAAAAGAACAGTTGGATATTATTTGGAATTTTTTTATTCTTAGTTTTTGTAAGGATATCACAAGGATCTATTTATAAGGACTTTTATTATTTTATTTCAAAGCCTTTTTGGCCTGGTCAATTTCAAAAAGAAGTTATTCTTAAGAGCATAGATCAAGAATCTTTAATAAAGTTAAATCTTCTTAAGAAGGATAATAATAGATTGCGTGAAATTTTATCTCTTCAAGAATCATCTAAAAATGATAATGTTTCAGCTGCAGTTATTTCAAGAAAAACAGGAAGTTGGTGGAGACAAATAATCTTAAACAAAGGTTCAAAAGATGGAGTGGAAATTGGTAGTCCTGTTATTGGTCCAGGTGGATTATTAGGAAGAGTTAATAATACTTCTTTATTTACTTCTTCGGTAACTTTAATAACCTCACCAGAAAGTAAGTTAGGAGTATGGGTAGATAGAATTCAAATTAATGGATTATTGGTAGGTCTAGGAAATGATTACCCTCGCTTAATACTTTATTCAAAAGATGCTGATATAAAAGTTGGAGATTTTGTATCATCTTCTCCCGCTAGTACTTTATTACCTCCAAATATCCCTATTGGTATTGTCCAATCTATAGGTGAGCCATTTAAATCAAAAAAAACGGCCAAAATATCTCTTTTGGCAAAACCTCAAGTAATTGATTGGGTTCAAATTTTAAAAGTCAAATTAAATGAATAAATTTTTTATAAAAAAATTGTCTATAATTTTCTTTATTTTTATTCCAATTATTTTTTTATGGCACCCTAATTGGCTTGGCTTTTTAGGCGTTCAGCCATATTGGCCGTTATTTTGGTTATTGCCTTGGTCAATGATTTATGGATCAATTAACGGACTAATATTAGGTTTATTTTTAGGTCTAATTTTAGATTCTGTAACTCTAGGAAGTGATTTTACTCAAATACCAGGCTTAATTTTATGTGGATTTTTGTTTGGGAGAATTAAATTGCATAGTAATATTTTGGTGGGACATTTTAGGTATGGTTTAATTTGTTCTTTGGGTAGTTTTTTATGTGGGAGCCTTTATTTTTTGCAGATTTTGTTTAAAAATTTTTCAGATGGTACTTTTTTACTCTTTATCCCTAGTGTAGAAAATATAATAGCTGAAGTTTTTCTTACAGGTTTTTTTGCTCCGTTTATGTGCTCTCAACTTTTGAGAATATTTAAATCTTCTAGGGATAAAGGCACATTAATAAATTTCGTAAAGAACTAAAAAATGTTTGAAAAAATTTATATACTTTAATTATTTAGAATTTCTGAAAATTGAAGTAATATCTCTTTGAGGGTTCATAATGTTATATTTTTAATTGTTAGAATAAAAATTCAATGCAATAAATTTTTGCTTTGAAGTATCTGGAAATCTTTTTTAACTATGTCAAAAGCAAGAATTTTAGTTGTTGATGATGAACCAGCGGTTTTGAAGGTATTAGTTACGAGACTTCAACTAGCAGGATATCAAGTTTATTCGGCTACTAACGGTGAGGAAGCCCTTGAATCTTTTCACAAAGATTCCCCAGACTTGATAGTTCTTGATGTTATGCTCCCAAAAATGGATGGATTTGCAGTTTGCCGAAGAATTAGAGCTGAATCTGTTGTGCCAATAATATTTTTAACTGCTCTAGAGGCGATTTCAGAGAGAGTTGCAGGTTTGGATTTAGGAGCTGATGATTACCTATCAAAACCATTTAGTCCAAAAGAGTTAGAGGCTAGGATAGCTACGATTTTAAGAAGAATGGGCCCTACTGTATCTGTTGCCGAAACTAAAGAGGTTCCATCTGGTAAAGGAGTTATGAAATTTGGAAGTTTAGTTGTTGATACTAATAGAAGACAAGTTACTAGAGCAGGGGAAAGAATTAGTTTGACTTATACTGAATTTAGTCTTCTGGAATTATTATTTGATGAGCCTGGTAAAGTTGTTCCACGAGCTGAAATTTTAGAACAGTTATGGGGTTATCCTCCTAGGAGAGCTGCGGACTTAAGAGTTGTAGATGTATATGTAGCTCGACTAAGAGGTAAATTAGAACCAGATCCAAGAAATCCAGAATTAATATTAACTGTCAGAGGGATTGGTTATGCATCTCAGAGAGTTGGCGAAACAGCAACTTCTTTGGCAAGTTGAGCATTAGTCTGATACTTTTATTAAATAAAACAAATATATTTAAGTAAATTTTGTCTGAAATCAGAGATTCCCGCTTACAAAAAGCTAATTCATTACTTACTAAAGGATTTGCTTCTTATGCAGAAAGTTTTAAAGTCTCCCATAGTACTCAATTCCTTATTCAAAAATTTGATTATCTAGAAAATGGTCAAGAAGAAGACTTCATAGTATCTATTGCGGGAAGAGTTATGGCAAAAAGGGTAATGGGTAAAATTGCCTTTTTCACAATAAACGACCAAGAAGGTCAGATTCAGCTTTATTTAGATAAAAGGATTATAAATTTAAATTTAGAAAACCAAAAATTACTTTCGTATGAAGATATTAAGGAAATAGTAGATATTGGCGACTGGATTGGAGTCTGTGGAACTATTAAAAAAACTAATAAAGGCGAGCTTTCAATTAAAGTAGGAAAATGGGAAATGTTATCCAAATCATTACAGCCTTTACCAGATAAATGGCATGGATTAACTGATATCGAAAAAAGATATCGACAACGTTATCTTGATTTAATAGTGAACCCTCACTCTAAAAATGTATTTAAAACAAGAGCAAAATGTATAAGCTTTATAAGAAAATGGCTAGATAAAAGAAATTTTTTGGAAATAGAGACTCCAATTCTGCAATCTGAAGCTGGTGGTGCTGAAGCAAGACCATTTATTACTCATCACAATACATTAGATATTCCTCTTTATCTAAGAATAGCTACAGAATTACATTTAAAAAGAATGGTTGTTGGAGGATTTGAGAAAGTCTATGAATTGGGAAGAATCTTCCGTAATGAGGGGATAAGTTCAAAGCATAATCCAGAATTTACTTCAGTTGAAATTTATCAAGCTTTTTCTAACTATGTCGACATGATGGATTTAACTGAAGAATTGATTAAAGATATCGTATCTGATGCATGTGGCTCTTTAGTTATAAACTATCAAAATAACGCAGTTGATTTTTCTAAACCTTGGTTAAGAATATCCATGAAAGATATAGTCAAAAAATATACAGGGATTGATTTTGATTCTTTCAGTGGAGACTTTAAAGCAGCAAAACAAGCAGTTAAAAGTATAAATATTGAATTGTCGACTAAAGTAAATAGTATGGGAAGACTTTTAAATGAGGTTTTCGAGCAAAAAGTAGAGTCAGAACTTATAGAACCTACTTTTGTTATTGATTATCCTGTTGAAATTTCTCCTTTAGCTAGGCCTCATCTTGATAATAAAGAAATGGTTCAGAGATTCGAATTATTCATTGTTGGTCGAGAGCTAGCAAATGCTTTTAGTGAGTTAATAGATCCAGTAGATCAAAGAGAGAGAATGCAATTACAGCAATCTCTTAGAGATGAAGGAGATTTTGAGGCTCATTGTATAGATGAAGATTTTTTGAATGCTTTAGAGATTGGCATGCCACCTACTGGAGGATTAGGCATAGGCATTGACAGACTTATTATGTTAATTACCAATAGTCCATCAATTAGAGATGTCATCCCTTTCCCATTGTTAAAACCAGAAATAACTTCTAATAAAAATGAAAAATTACCCTTGAATGAAGTAAAATAAATAAATTAATCCAATACGAAATTTTTAAATGAGTGGTGAACGTGTTGGTTTCCGTTTCAAACACGCGGATGCAGTAGTGAAAAGAAATCCTCAAGGCCGATCAAGAAGAGGATGGGTTATTGAACCAGTAGAGCAAACTACGAGTAGGGGTACAAAAATGCCTGCGTATAAAATTCGCTGGAGAGACAGTGAGAGGCCCGAAACTGTTTTACAGCATATGTTAATTGCAGATCCAGATCCTTCCCCTCCTCCAAGTTCAGTCAGTTTAGATTCATAGTTCTATATACATTAAGTCTGAATAATATTTTTATCTTTTTAGTACTGAGTTGATTTCTTTTTTTATACTTTTTTGTTTCTCATCTTGTCGTTTGTCATGTAATTTTTTCCCTTTGCCGACTCCAATAGATAGTTTTATCCATGAGCCTTTTAAATAAAGAGATAATGGAACAATAGTCATTCCTTTTTTTTCAGTATTGGATTTCAGTTTTATTATTTCTTTTTTATGTAGTAGCAACTTTCTATTTCTTAATGGATCATGATTAAAAAAAGACCCCACATTTTTGTGTGGTGAAATGTGAACATTTAATAATAAAATCTCACCATCTCTGAATGAACAGTACCCATCTCTTAAATTTGCTTTTCCGTTTCTAATAGACTTTACTTCAGTCCCTAAAAGTTCAATTCCAGCTTCGATTGTTTCAGATATTGCATATTGAAATTTTGCATATCTATTTTCTGCTAGACGTTTGAAATTATTTTCTTTTTTGTTATTTTTCTGAACTTTGTTTGAATTTTTTGCCATTTTAGTTGTAAAAAAATCTTTCTACTCAGAACAATTGCAATTACCCTTTACATTATGGCAATAATTTCCTCCAATATTGGCGATAATGACTTTTCTCTTCGTAAAAATGAGCTTAGGCTAGTTGATTCAAAAATCATTCCAGAAGAAAAAAGAAATAATAATCTGAACTCAGCTCGGCCAATGACTTTACAAGAATTTATTGGCCAAGAACAACTAAAGTCTTCTTTAAGAATAGCTATAGATGCTTCAATTTATAGGAAAGAACCTTTGGAGCACACTCTTTTATATGGACAGCCTGGTTTAGGTAAGACCACCCTAGCTTTTTTGATAGCCCATGAAATGAATACAAAATGTAGGATAGCCACTGCACCAGCAATTGAAAGACCTAGAGATATTGTAGGGTTATTGCTTGGATTAAAAGAAGGTGAAGTTTTATTTATCGACGAAATACATCGTTTAAATAGGGTAACTGAAGAATTGTTATATTCTGCAATGGAGGATTTCAGACTAGATTTAACTATGGGAGCTAATAGAGGCACACGTTGTAGAACAATTAATCTTCCTAGATTTACTTTGATTGGTGCGACGACCAAATTAGCTTCAATTAGTGCCCCTTTAAGAGATAGATTTGGTATTTCTCAGAAAATTGAATTTTATACAAATGATGAATTAAAACAAATAATTGTTAATTTTGCCCGATTAATAAATCTTAATTTAGATGATGAAGCATCTCATAATCTATCAAAGATATCTCGAGGGACCCCAAGAATTGCTTTGAGATTATTAAGACGAGTTAGGGATTATGCTCAAGTTGTTCAAAAAACTAATTTCATCTCCAATAATTTAGTAAAAAAAGCTTTAAATTCTTACCAAATAGATGAAAATGGATTGGATTCTTTAGATAGAAAATATTTATCTTTTTTAAACCTAAATAAAAATATTCCAACTGGCCTCGATTCGATCGCAGCTGGCTTGGGTGATGATTCTTCAATGTTAGAATTTGTAGTAGAGCCTTATCTCATCCAAATTGGTTTCCTCATGAGAACTGCTCGAGGAAGATTGCTTACTAATTTAGGTAAAAAGTACATTGATTCAAAAAATGAAAACTTTTAAAACAGTAAAGGTTTGTTTTTTATTGATTTTTGTTTTTGTCAATTTTTATTATATTGCACCATGCTATGCATTATCCGCGAGAGAGAATTTGTTTAAAAATGCATTAGATTTAAGTTCAGGCGGAAAATTTAATCTTGCTTTACAAGAATGGAATCGATATCTAGATTCTTATCCTGATGATGCTGCAGGTTTGAGCAATAGAGGAAATGTAAGACTTGTCATTGGAGATGCAGAGGGATCAATCGATGACCAAAATAAGGCAATAAGTTTAAATCCTAGTGGAATAGATCCTTACATTAACAGAGGTATAGCAGAGGAATCATTGGGTCTATGGTCGCAAGCGAAAAAAGATTATATGTTTGTTATTTCGCAAGATAGTGAAAATTTCTCTGCATTATATAATTTGGCTAATGTTGAAGGTTCTTCATCACAATGGGAAAAAGCAAGAGATTTATTTTCAAAAGCTGCTTTATATAATCCCGGATTTTCTATGGCAAGATCCAGTATGGCGTTAGCAGATTTCCAGTTGGGGAATATTGAAGAATCTGAAAAAGAATTAAAAAACTTAATTAGACGATATCCAACTTTTGCAGATGCTAGGGCTGCTTTAACGGCTTTGAATTGGTCCAAGGGTGAATCTGGTAAAGCAGAGAGTAATTGGATAGCAGTAACTGAATTAGATCCTAGGTATAGTGATGAGGAATGGTTAAAAAATGTAAGAAGATGGCCTCCAAAACCTACTAAAGATTTAATGAACTTTATCGATTTAAAATAAGTAATGAATAGAGATCAGTTTTTTAAAAAAATTGATTCGTTAAATAATGAATTAATTAGTTTAAGAAGGCATATCCATGCACATCCGGAATTAAGTGGACTGGAAAATCAAACAGCAATTTTGATAAGTGGTTATTTAAAAAATATTGGTTGGAATGTCACGGAATCTATAGGCAAAACTGGAGTTATTGCTGACTTTGGTCCCCTAGATAAAGGCATTATAGGCTTAAGAGTAGATATGGATGCTTTACCAATATTTGAGGAAACTAAATTAAGTTTTGCCTCAAAAGTAGATGGTGTTATGCATGCATGTGGTCACGATTTGCACATATCAATTGGGCTGGGTGTGGCAAAAATTGTTAAGGATTTAAAACTTAATTTTGGTACTAGGATAATTTTTCAGCCCGCTGAAGAAATTGCTAGTGGAGCTAGATGGATGATTAAAGATGGAGCAACTAATGGTTTAACCCATATTTTGGGAGTTCATGTCTATCCCGATTTATCTGTAGGGACAATAGGGATTAGAGAGGGAAGTTTAACTGCAGCCGCTGGAGAACTCAAGGTAGAGATCAAAGGGAAATCAGGACATGGTGCACGACCTCATGAAGGCGTTGATGCTATTTGGGTGGCCTCTAAAGTTATCTCGGGAATTCAAGAATTAATAACACGCAAGTTAGATCCTTTAGATCCTGTAGTAATAACTTTTGGTAAAATTAATGGTGGGAATGCATTTAATGTTCTTGCCGAAAAGGTTAATTTAATTGGTACGGTTAGATGCACCAATCTTAAATTATTTAAGAATATTGGTAATTGGCTCAATGTAAATATCTCTTCTTTAGCTAATAGTTGCGGAGCTGAGGCAAAAGTAATTTTCAGAGAAATTACTCCACCAGTTAATAATAATCCTGAAATTAATAGAGTCCTGAGAGATTCGGGAATTAAGGTTTTGGGTAAAAAAAATGTTATCGAATTACAAAAACCATCATTAGGTGCTGAAGATTTCGCTGAGTTCTCAAATCAGATTCCTGGAGCTATGTTTAGGCTTGGTGTTTCCAGTTCAAATGGATGTGCTCCACTACACAGTTCCAAATTTGATCCAGATGAAAGAGCTATTGCTGTTGGAATTAAAGTTATAACAGAATCCATTGTAAAATTAAATAATGAAATAATTAATACAGTTGATAAATGAAAATTAATAAAGGATTAATTTTGACTTTTGTAGCTCCTTTAATGATTCTTATATCTGCTATTGGTTTTATCTTAAGGGATAATACTAAGAAAATTTTTTATTCACCTATTGGCTTAATGGGGATTTCAATTATTTTGGAGAAAGATTTAAGAAGAAAATTGAATAGAAAAAATATTTTAAAAAAGATCAAGTTCTATCAAAAAGTTAAATAAAAATATTTTATTTATTTTTACTCAATATGTGATGACTATTTTTTAGAAAAGAGCTATTAATAAAATAAATACTAGGGGTGCTAAAAAATTTAACTTAGCTGAGATCATACCCTTTGAACCTGGATCATTAATTCTGATACAGGGAAGTGGAAATTTGATCAAACTTTAGTAATAACACTTTTAAAATTTATAAGTTATGAGAAGTTCCTGGATTAAGCCTCGCCTTGGAAAAGGCAATCTAACACAGATGAATTTTGCAAGGAACGGATGCATTACTGAAGAAATGGATTTTGTTGCTAAAAAAGAAAATCTACCTTCTTCTTTAATAATGGAAGAAGTGGCAAGAGGAAGATTAATTATTCCAGCTAATATCAATCATTTGAATCTTGAACCAATGTCCATAGGTATTGCTTCTAGATGTAAAGTTAATGCAAATATTGGTGCTTCTCCTAATGCAAGTGATATCAATGAGGAGGTAGAGAAGCTTAAGCTCGCCGTTAAATATGGGGCTGATACAGTTATGGATCTTTCTACCGGGGGAGTAAATTTAGACGAAGTCAGGCAAGCAATTATTCATGAATCTCCTGTCCCGATAGGAACAGTTCCTGTTTATCAAGCTTTAGAAAGTGTGCATGGCTCGATAGATAGATTAACTGAAGACGATTTTCTTCATATTATTGAAAAACATTGCCAGCAGGGCGTCGATTATCAAACTATTCATGCTGGATTATTAATAGAGCATTTACCAAAAGTCAAAGGAAGAATTACTGGAATTGTAAGTAGAGGGGGAGGTATTTTAGCTCAATGGATGTTGCATCATTTTAAGCAAAATCCCCTCTATACAAGGTTTGATGATATTTGTGAGATTTTTAAGAAATATGATTGTACTTTTTCTTTAGGAGATTCACTTAGGCCTGGATGTTTGCATGATGCTTCTGATGATGCACAGCTCGCTGAATTAAAGACCTTAGGAGAGCTTACTCGAAGAGCATGGGAACATAATGTTCAAGTGATGGTTGAGGGCCCTGGCCATGTCCCTATGGATCAAATTGAGTTTAATGT
Source organism: Prochlorococcus sp. AG-418-F16 (assembly GCA_003214235.1). Lineage (GTDB taxonomy): Bacteria > Cyanobacteriota > Cyanobacteriia > PCC-6307 > Cyanobiaceae > Prochlorococcus_A. The sequence continues at coordinate 5,869 of QCLW01000019.1, read as the reverse complement.
TAGAAAGCAAATGGAGGAATGTTCGGAAGCTCCCTTTTATGTACTTGGCCCACTAGTAACAGATATATCTCCTGGTTATGACCATATATCAAGTGCCATTGGCGCGGCGATGGCCGGTTGGTATGGAACATCTATGTTATGTTATGTAACCCCAAAAGAACATCTAGGTCTACCCAATGCAGAAGATGTACGAGAAGGTTTGATTGCTTATAAGATAGCTGCTCATGCTGCTGATGTAGCCCGACATCGAGCTGGAGCTCGTGATAGAGATGACGAACTTAGTCATGCAAGGTATAATTTTGATTGGAATAAACAATTTGAACTTTCATTAGATCCAGAAAGAGCAAAGCAATACCATGATGAGACACTACCTGAAGAAATTTTTAAAAAGGCAGAATTTTGTTCAATGTGTGGACCGAAACACTGTCCAATGAATTCAAAAATTTCTGATGAATCTCTTGATCAACTAAAAGATAAACTTGAAGAATGTAATACTTCAGTGTAGTTATCTATTAATACTTATAAAATTTCCTTTGTCTTGTTAACGACGTTTTCGACTGTAAATCCAAAATTTTTCAAACATTCGCCACCAGGTGCTGATGCCCCAAACCTATCCATAGTAATACAAATTCCATCAAAACCTGTATATTTATGCCAACCAAATGAATGGGCAGCTTCTACTACAATTCTCTTAGTTACATTACTAGGTAAAACACTTTCTTTGTAAGATTCTTCTTGTTCTTCGAAAAGCTCTACGCAAGGCATAGAGACAACTCTAGTTTTTTGACCTAACTTTGAAATCTCCTTACTTGCTTCAATACAAAGATTTAGTTCACTTCCAGTGCCAATAAATATTAAATCTGGTGTTCCTTCGCAATCAGAAACTATATATCCTCCTAATGCAACTTTTTCAATTGAAGTATTTTCTTGATTAGGCATACCTTGTCTACTTAAACAAAGAGCAGAAGGCCTTTTTCGGTTTTGAATGGCAAGCTTATAAGCTCCACTCGTCTCATTTCCATCTCCTGGCCTGAAAACTAGCATGTTAGGCATGGCACGAAGAGAAGGGATGGTTTCAATCGGTTGATGTGTTGGACCATCTTCGCCTACACCAATTGAATCATGGGTTAATACATAGATAACCCCTAATTCGCTAAGTGCTGAAAGCCTCATTGAACCTCTCATATAATCGGCGAAAACAAGGAAGGTCCCACCATAAGGTATTAAGCCACTATTGTGATAGGCAATACCATTAAGTACGGCTGCCATTGCATGCTCTCTTACTCCAAAATGTAAATATCTTTTTTCAGGGCTATGAGATTGGAATGATCCAGTTTCTCCTTTGATATCTGTGTAGTTAGAGTGAGTTAAATCTGCTGATCCACCAATTAATTCAGGTAGGTTAGGACCTAGTGCACCTAAACATATTTGTGAATGCTTTCTGGTTGCTAGACCTTTATCCTCAGGTGTATAAGAGGGGAGATCTGAGTCCCAATTCTCAGGTAATTGGCCTTTTAACATTCTGTTTAACTCGGCTCCTTCTGAGGGATATTTTTTCTGATATTCTTCAAATTTAGAATCCCATTCTTTCTCTAGGTTTTCTCCTTTATTTATTGATTTTCTAAAATGCTTATATACTTCATCTGGTATTTCAAATGGAGGATATTCCCAATTTAAAAACTCTCTGGTTAATGAAGCTTCTTCTTCTCCAACAGCTGCCCCATGAATTCCAGCAGTATCTGATTTATTAGGAGAACCATAACCAATGGTTGTAGAAATTTTTATTATTGAGGGCTTGTCTGTAATTAATTTTGCTTTTTCGATAGCTTCAGTTATTCCTTTAACATCATGATTACCATCTTCAACATGTTGCACATGCCATCCATAAGCTTCATATCTTTTTAAAACATCTTCAGTGAAAGAAACATCGGTACGCCCATCAATTGTAATTTGATTATCGTCGTAGAGTGCAATTAATTTTCCAAGTTTGAGATGGCCAGCTAATGAACAAGCTTCGGATGCAATACCTTCTTGATTACATCCGTCCCCCATAATTACGTAAGTATAATGGTCAACGATCTTGCTATCAGGCTTATTAAATTTAGCTGCTAAGTGAGTTTCAGCTATTGCTAAACCAACGGCATTAGAAATTCCTGCTCCTAGAGGCCCAGCTGTAACTTCAACACCTTCAGTTTCGAATGTTTCTGGATGACCTGGAGTTTTTGATCCCCACTGTCTAAATTCTTTAATATCTTCTATGGAAACTGATTTGTATCCTGTCAGATGAAGTAAAGAATATAACAACATACAGCCATGACCAGCTGACAATACAAAACGATCTCTATTAAACCATTTTGGATTATTGGGATTGTGATTAAGTATGTTTTGCCATAGTGCATAACCCATTGGAGCACACCCCATTGGTAAACCAGGATGACCACTATTAGATTTATTTACTGCATCTACAGCAAGCATTCTTATACTATTTACACAAAGTGATTCTAATGAAACAGATGCAGCGACCATTGTTTTAAAAAAAGATAAGTTGGAAATACATAATTGGTTGTCATTAATTCATTTTGCTGAAAGCAAGGCAAACATTGTGACCACCAAAGCCGAAAGAATTAGAAAGAGCAACTTCTAATTGAGCTTCTCTTGCATTATTTGGTACATAATCAAGATCACAATCAGGATCTGGATTGACGTAGTTAATTGTAGGAGGGATAAAATTATGTGTCAAAGAAAGTATACAAGCTACAGCTTCTATACCTCCTGAACCTCCTAGGAGATGACCAGTCATCGACTTAGTAGAGCTTACAGGAATAAGGTAAGATCTGTCTTTAAATATGGATTTAATTGCAGAAGTTTCATTTTTGTCATTAGCCGAAGTACTCGTTCCATGAGCATTTATGTAATCAACTTTGTCAATACTGAGAGAACTATCTTCAATGGCTAGTTTAATAGCCTCTGCCCCTCCAACCCCTCCTGGAGAAGGAGCAGTTATGTGATGAGCATCACATGTTGTTCCATATCCAATAATTTCTGCATAGATTTTTGCATCCCTCTTTTGAGCATTTTCTAGAGTTTCTAAAACAAGAATTCCAGATCCCTCTCCAATAACAAATCCATCTCTTTCAGCATCAAAAGGTCTACTAGCTGTTTGAGGACTTTCATTTCTGAAAGAAAGAGCTTTAGCACTGGCAAAACCAGCTACTCCAAGAGGAGTAATACTTGCTTCTGCTCCTCCACAGATCATTGCATCTGCCTTTCCAAGTTGAAGTAATCTAAAAGAATCACCAATTGCATTAGAACCGGCAGCGCAAGCAGTGGAAACAGAGGAGCTTGGCCCTTTTGCACCTAAAGCAATAGCAGCTAGTCCAGTTGCCATATTCGGAATCATCATTGGGACTGTGAATGGACTTACTCTTTTTGGTCCTTTATGACTCAGTATTTGAGCTTGACTCTCCATTGTTAGTAAGCCTCCAACACCAGAGCCAATAATTACTCCAATTCTTGAAGCATTAGCTTCAGTAATTTCAAGTCCAGAATCATTAAAGGCTTGCTTTGCTGCAATAACCCCAAATTGTGCAAAACGATCCCACCTTTTCGATTCTTTCGCTTCAAGAAAATTTTCAGATTGAAGGTTTTTAACTTCTGCTGCAAATTTGCAAGGATGTTCTACAGGATCAAAGAGAGTAATCCCTGAGACTCCATTAATCCCTTTTTGAAGACCGAGTAAATATTCATCAATGTTATTACCAATGGGAGTTACAGCTCCGATACCAGTAATAACTACTCGATGGAAATTTGGCATTCTAGATTAACCTTTTTTTTCTTCGATGAATTTAACAGCATCGCCAACTGTTGCAATGCCCTCAGCAGCTTCATCAGGAATCTCGATATCAAATGCTTCTTCGAGAGCCATAACTAACTCGACAGTATCCAATGAATCAGCTCCTAAATCATTTTGGAAATTTGAATCAGATTTTACTTCACCTGATTCAACGCTAAGTTGCTCTGAAACAATGGAACAGACTTTTTGAAGGATTTCTTCTTGTGACATAGTTTATGGAATTTACTAATTATCTATAAGATTTTATGCCCTAGAGTTAACAAGAGTGAAGCATATCTTAATTTTTTTAATTTCTTTGTAAGACAATAGTATTATATAACGAGGTTCAAAAGACAATTTTTCATGTCACACGCAGTTAAAATTTATGACACATGCATTGGATGCACCCAATGTGTAAGGGCTTGCCCACTAGATGTTTTAGAGATGGTTCCTTGGGACGGCTGTAAAGCAGGTCAAATCGCTTCATCTCCTAGAACAGAAGATTGCGTAGGTTGCAAAAGATGCGAAACTGCATGTCCAACTGATTTCTTAAGTATTCGTGTTTATTTAGGAGATGAAACATCTAGGAGTATGGGCCTAGCTTATTAATTTATAGTGCAGTTTTAATAGAGTCCATGTTTTAATGAATACTCATTTTTTTTCAATATAATTGAAAAAAAATTAATGTATGTGTGGAATAGTTGCTGTTACTGGTTATAAAAAAGCTCTACCATTATTACTAAATGGTTTAGAAAAACTTGAATACAGAGGCTACGATTCCGCAGGTATTGCTGTAATAAACTCTGAAACAAATAATATTACTTGCAATAAAACAGAGGGTAAGCTCAAGAATTTAATAAATAATCTTAGCCATAAGAATATTCCTGGTACGGTTGGCATAGGTCATACTAGATGGGCAACACATGGAAAACCTGAAGTTAAAAATGCTCATCCTCATACAGATAGTTCAGGAACTATAGCAGTTGTTCAAAATGGAATTATTGAAAATTTCCAGGACTTAAAAAATAAATTAGAGAAAGAGGGTATTATTTTTAATTCTGATACAGATACTGAGGTAATTCCGCATTTAATACAAAAAGAATTAAATACATTAAGTAAACTTAACCTTGAGAATAATGGCTCAACATTATTAGTGGCTGTAAGAAATGTAATTTCTGATTTAGAAGGATCTTATGCTTTGGCTGTTTTATGGTCTGGTGCACCTACCTCTCTGGTAGTTTCAAGAAGGCAAACACCTTTGATTATAGGTCTTGGAGAAGGAGAATTTATATGCGCAAGTGACACGCCAGCAATTGCAAACTTTACCAACATTATCCTTCCTTTGGAGGATGAGGACATAGCTTTATTAACTCCTCTCGGAATAGAAATATATGACTCAAATAACGAAAGACAATATCGAAATCCAGTTTCTTTAAAAGTCTCAGAGCAAAAAATAGATAAGATGAATTTCAAACACTTTATGTTAAAAGAGATATATGATCAACCAGAGACTGCAAAAAATTGGTTGGAAAATTATTTAATTAAAAGCCCCGAAAATGGCCAGTATCAAATTAATTATCCCTTTGATACAAAGTTTTTTGAATCAATAGAGAGAATTGAAATTATTGCTTGTGGTACAAGTAAGCATGCTGCAATGGTGGGTAGCTTTTTATTAGAACAATTCTCAGGTATGCCTACAAATGTTTATTATGCTAGTGAATTTCGATACTCACCTCCTCCACTACTGCCAAATACATTAACTATTGGAGTTACTCAATCTGGAGAAACTGCTGATACAATTGCTGCTATAGATATGGAAATTAAAAGACGGTCTTCAATTGAAGATGAAAAATATAAACCCAATCTTATTGCCATAACAAATAGAAAAGATAGCTCCATAGGAAGGCAGGTTTCAAACATAATTGATATTTGTGCAGGCATAGAAGTTGGAGTTGCAGCAACAAAAACGTTTTTTGCACAATTACTTTCTTTTTATGGATTAGCTATAAACTTTGCGCAAATTAAATGCAGTCAAAG
>QCLW01000018.1 GCA_003214235.1 Prochlorococcus sp. AG-418-F16 | reverse complement strand
CCAGATTTCAACTCTTGAATCATTTGGGGCCATAAAAGTAAGAATGTCAGTAGGAAATAAAACTCTTTCTAAAAAAAAGTTTGATGGACCAATACATCTCAAAACAACCATTCTACAACCTTCATTTTTGTATGAAAATTCAACCATTTCTTAACAGTAAAATATTTTCAATTAAACACTAATAATACTCACTAAAAATGTATAAAATATAACTGAAAAAAATATTTAGAAAAGCTACAAATTCAATCCAGCTTCAACTATATATCTTTCTTGATCAATTAATAACAAAGCATAAGAATTTATAACATCAAAACTTTTATAAGGAATAGAAACATTAAGCATTCTCAAAAAATTTGATAATTTTTTATCTTGAAGTGCAGTTCCTTTTTGTAAAAACATTTCTTGCTCTTGGTTTGACTTCCACATATTCATATATTCAAACTTTAAAGGCTTTAAGTGCCAAATATTGTCGATCAAACCCCAAACATCTAAATATTCTTTTAAATTTTTTTGTATTTTTAATCTATAAAGTGATTCATGGGAACTAAACATTGCTGATTTTATGTTTTGATCCTTAATATCAATAGATAAAGGCTCAATTCCCAAAAACCATCCCTCAAGAATTAATATATCAGGATTATCAGATCTCCAATGAGATCTATCTCCTAGGCCATTTCTTAAAGATTTATCGAAAACAGGTACAAATAATTCTCCATTTATTTTCCAATTTAGTAATTTTTCATGCATTAATTTTACTGAGTGACTACCAGGAAAACCTCTTGAGACATTCCAAGGGTTATTCTCAATAGCTAATTTCATTTCATCTGAAGGGAGGTAAAAATCATCAATTGAAATAACAGCAATTTTAAAATTTAATTTAAATGACATTGCTTCAAGCCATTTACCTAATGTTGTTTTGCCTGTACCAGGGAGAGCTGAGATCCCAATAATTTTTCTTTCAGAAAAATTGTTTTGAAGTTTATAAGCCTGAGATAAAAGAGGTAAAGCTAAACCCCAAATCCAATCATCATTTACTTTATTATTCCAATATTGATCAATTGAAAGAATATTTTTTTGATTATTCCAAAAATTGAACCAATCATCCAAGGATTCCCAACCAATATCAATAATTAATTTTTCAAATTTATCAAGAGGAAAATCAATCTCTAAATCTTTCATGTTTCTAAATTAGTTCTCGATCATTTATTAATTTGTTGATTTCATTTTTCCAACCATATCCATTTGGTTCAGAAGCTAAAATAAATTCCAAATCTTTTAATTGATCTAATAAATTTAAATTAGGTCCATCTTTTCCTGGGATAACAATTCTAATATCTGAGTTTAAAAGTAGAGGCAAATCATTTGGAGAATCGCCCAAACCTATAATTTCAATATTTTCAATATTTGAATATTTTTTAAGAGCATTTATCGCTTTACCTTTATTGGAATTTGAAGATAATAGATGACTCATTCTATTTCCTTTGAAAATATCAACTTTGAACTTTTTACAACATTTATTAATTCTATCTTCTAAAAAACCGGGCGGATTTAAAAAAGGCATACTCCAATGTCTATCACGCATTAAGTTTAATGAGTTACCTTTTAAGCCTGTAAGCTGAGTTGCTTCTTGATCAGTAAGATTATTAAGTGGAATAAGTTTATAATCAATTTCTTTAGAAATAAAATTTAAAATTTCTTCAAGAAATTCGTATTTTTGTCCAAGAATAATTTCCCCATTAACCTTTTGAAGAGATTCACCATATATTGCGGCACCATTTTCAACAATATAGGGATCCGTTAAATTTAGTTCCTTCCTAATAACTTTTACTTCAGATGCTGTCTTGCTTGTACAAAGAATTACAGGTATAGATAATTTTTGTAGTATTTTTATAGTTTCTTTAGCAGGTGTTAAATCATACGAGTGATCCATTAAAGTACCGTCTACATCACTCACAACCCAAAGAGAAGAATTTTTAATCATTTATAAAGCACCAAGCCAAATAACTTGAAAAGGTTCAAGACTAATATTTTTCCAATGGTATTTAGTGGATGTTAAAAAATCTCGCATATTAAAATCATTATCAATTATTTCTGGTAGATCATTATCATTCAATTGATAATTAATTTTATTTTCAGTCATATTATGAATTGCAAAAACAGATCCTGGACCTTTACCTCTTTTGATTACAACAATATCGCATCTACCTTTCGACAAACATTTCATTTCCGAACAAGGATGAAATTGATTTAATTCTGACCTGACATCCATAGCATTACGAAGATATTTTAGGTTTTTATTAGCATTAGATTCTGGATTATTTAAAACAGATAAAAGATTATCTAATTTAAATTTTTCTCTATTGAGGTCTCTTCTTTGACCTGTCATAGAAAAACTTTTGATATCATTTTCTGAAGCAAGTAATGCTGGCAAATAAAAGGCAGGGACGCCTTTCAGAGCTATTACTAATAATTGAGTCAAGATAAATCTCTCAAACTGAAATCTATTAGAGTCTCTACTGGAGTCTTCCATTGCGCTCCACCAACTAATATTCAATTCATAAGGTTTATCATCACCATTTGATAAACGTCTATGACTTACTAGTCCCCCTCTTTTCTCACAATTAATTAATAGTTCTTTAATTCTCTGCTCATTCATTAGACCCTCAAGAGCTCTTAAGCCAACTCCATCATGCGATGCAGTGAAATTAAAAAGAGTAGTGTCGTCAGGTAATATTGGCCAATCAAAAATCCATGAATTTAGAATATCAGCTCTTGAAGTAATAATTGCCTCCAGCAGAAGAGGAGGCAATGAAAAATTATATGCCATATGAGCTTCATCATCTGGAATAAGATAAGATAAATTTTCCTTCTGAGGAACATTAGTTTCTGTTATTAATACTCCATCTTCAAGAAGATTATTTAATAGAACTCTTAAAAGTTTTACAATTGAATGTGCTTTTGGCAAATGTAAGCAGGTTGTCCCTGATTCCTTCCAAATAAAACCTACAGCATCGAGCCTCAACCATTTAATCCCATTAGATAAATAAGTAATAATTAAATTCAAGAACTCAAGAGTAATTTTTGGATTATGCCAATTCAAATCAATTTGATCTGGACCAAAAGTTGTCCAAACTTGTCTAGGACCATCTTCAGTATTTATTTGAGAAAACAATGAGGAACTTCTTGGTCTAACAACATTTGACCAGTCAAGATTTTGTTCTGGTGAAAAAACATTTGATATTCCTGGTTCTTGGGATTTAATAAATTGTTGAACCCATGGGTGAGATGATGAAACATGGTTAAGTACCAAATCAGCCATCAAAACATGATTCTTGGAAATACTTTTGAGATCATCCCAATCACCAAATTTTTCTTCTAGGGAATCATAACTTGAGACGGCAAAACCTCCATCGCTTGTAGATTTTAGAAAAGGAAGAATATGTACAACTTTAGAAAGACTGCCTAAATGTTTACTTAACAAGTCTCGAAGAGTAATTAATGTTGCCTCACCACTTTTATAAATACTATCTGCATAAGTTATTAAAACTGAATGAGATTCATTCCACCTTTCTTTATCGCTTATTTCTTCATAAGCAGATTTCTCTGAGAAATCATCTAAAATCTGTAATAATTGATTTGAAATAAAATTAATTTCTTCTGTAGTATTATTTGAATAAATTGTTCTCAACAATTTATAAAGTTTTAATCTATCTAATTTTTTCTCTGAATCAATTTGTTTCACTTTGAGAAAATCATCGAAGTATTAACACTATTCTGCACATCAATTAGAAAATGGACTTTCAACAAGGTTTAATCACAACAATACATGAATACGGAGTAACCAGCGATTTACTTAAAGAATTAAATAAAAGTCTTAAAAAAAGATCAACTAGCATTTTAATACCTTGCTTATATGAAGAATTTGAACGCCCAGCATTAAAAGATATAAGAGAAGTCTTAAAAAACCTTACAGGCTTAAATGAATTAGTTATTGCTCTCTCTGCAAAAACTGTTGAGCAAGTTAAAGCGGCAAAATCATTTTTTGACTCCATGCCATTCCCAGTTCACATTCAATGGACTAATTCTCCATATGTAATAGAGCTGTTAAAAAACCAAGAAAAAAATGGGTTGGAACTTTTAGGAACTCCAGGTAAAGGATGGGCTGTCTGGCAAGGCATAGGAGTTGCTACTAGAAAATCAGAGGTTGTTGCTCTTTTTGATGCTGATATAAGAACTTTTAGTCCTTTGTATCCTTCAAGAATGATACTTCCACTTCTAGATGAATCATATGGAATATCTTATGTAAAAGCTTTCTACAGTAGATTATCTTTAGAAACAAATCAATTACAAGGTAGAGCAACAAGATTATTTGTGGGTCCTTTATTAGCAAGTCTTGAGCAGTTAGTCGGTAAGGGTCCCTTTTTACACTATCTGCAATCATTTAGATATCCACTAGCAGGTGAGTTTGCTTTTACTAAAGACCTTGCTATGAATTTAAGAATACCTTGTGACTGGGGTTTAGAAATAGGTTTATTATCAGAGGTTTATAGAAACGTAAGAACCTCCAAGATAGCCCAAGTAGACCTTGGTTTGTTTGATCATAAACATAAGAATATAGGTGATTCTTCTAAAGAAGGATTGCAAAAAATGTGTAAAGAAATACTTTCAAGTGTTTTAAGAGGTCTTATGGAGCATCAAGCAGAGACCTTAACTAGCACTCAACTAGCAACTTTAGAAGTTCTTTACAAAAGAGTTGGAGAAGATCGGGTAAAACAATTTGGATTAGATTCAGCAGTTAATCAACTTCCATACGATAGGCATGAAGAAGAGCTATCAGTACAAAAATTTGCGAAGCTATTAAGACCGGCTACAGAAGATTACCTAGCTTGCCCCACTACACAGCAGTTACCAAGTTGGTCAAGAGTTCTATCTTGTGAAAACAAACTCCAGGATGATTTAGCTATTGCAGGATCAAAAGACATAAAGGCAAGCCAAAAAGAATTAATTAAAAACTTTTAAAGCAAAAAGTACCTCTGAGCCATTGGGACTTCATCAAGAGGTTCACAAGTAAGAAGTTCCCCATCGGAAAAAACTTCGTAAGTTTGAGGATCAACTGAAATATTGGGAAGTTTACTATTAAGTTTTAAGTGTGATTTATTAATATTTCTTGTATTTTCTACAGCAATACACTTCTTTTGTAATCCTAATTTTTCAGGAATATCTTGATCAATTGAATTTTTACTTAAAAAGGTAAAGGAACTCTTAATGAGGGATTGTCCAAAGTTTGCAAACATAGGTCTACCATGAACAGGACCTGGAGTTGGAATTGAAGCATTTGCATCACCCATTTGGGACCAAACTATAGACCCTCCTTTAACAACTAATTCAGGCTTAACTCCAAAAAAAGAAGGTTTCCACAATACTAAGTCTGCAATTTTTCCCTTTTCTATAGACCCAACATACTTATTAATACCATGGGCTATTGCAGGATTAATTGTAACTTTAGAAATATATCTCTTTACTCGGTAATTATCGTTCCTATCAGAATCCTGTGATAGAGGTCCTCTTTGTACTTTCATTTTATGAGCGGTTTGAAAAGTTCTTGTTATTACTTCACCTACTCTTCCCATAGCTTGAGAGTCACTAGCGATAATTGAGAAGGCGCCTACATCATGTAAAATATCCTCCGCTGCAATAGTCTCTCTTCTGATCCTTGATTCAGCGAATGCAATATCTTCTGGAATTTTAGAATCTAAATGATGACAAACCATTAGCATGTCAAGATGTTCCTCTAATGTGTTTCTCGTATAGGGTCTTGTTGGATTAGTACTACTTGGAAGAACATTTTTTTCTCCACAAATTTTAATAATATCTGGCGCATGGCCTCCACCCGCTCCTTCGGTATGAAAAGTATGAATCGTTCTTCCTGCAATAGCATTGATGGTATCTTCAACAAAGCCTGCCTCATTTAAAGTATCAGTGTGAATACAAACTTGAACATCAAACTTATCTGCAACATTAAGACAAGAATTTATGGTGGATGGAGTAGTCCCCCAATCCTCATGAAGTTTTAATCCGCATGCACCAGCTTCAACTTGATCAATAAGATTTCTCTCGTTTGTTGAATTTCCTTTACCAAAAAAACCTAAATTCATTGGGAATGCTTCTGCAGATTGAAGCATTCGAGAAATATGAAAAGAACCAGGAGTACAAGTAGTTGCATTTGTGCCGGTTGCAGGACCAGTTCCTCCTCCCAACATAGTTGTGATTCCTGAAGCTAATGCTGTCTCAATTTGTTGGGGACATATAAAGTGTATATGGGTATCTATTGATCCTGCAGTAAGAATATGCCCCTCTCCTGCTATTACTTCTGTTGAGGCACCAATAACAATATTTACATTATCTTGGATATCAGGATTACCGGCTTTTCCGATTTCAAAAATCTTTCCATCCTTTAACCCAACATCGGCCTTGATTATTCCCCACCAATCTACAATCAAAGCATTTGTTATTACAGTATCTACAGCCCCATCTCCTCTAGTTACTTGAGACTGTCCCATCCCATCTCGAATAACCTTACCTCCACCAAACTTAACTTCATCTCCATAAGTAGTTAAATCCTTTTCTACTTCTATGAATAGTTCGGTATCAGCAAGCCTTACTCTATCCCCAATTGTGGGTCCGTAAGTTTGAGCATAAGTTTTTCTGTCAATTTTATAGGACATAAATTTAAGTATCTAAAGAACCGTTAACAAATGAATTAAAACCATATGCTTTTCTTAAACCTAAATATGGAATTAATTTGACAGCTGTTGTATCTCCTGGTTCAAATCTAATTGCTGTTCCTGCAGGAATGTCAAGACGCATGCCAAGTGTTAGTTCTCGATTAAAGATTAACGCCTTATTAGCTTCAAAAAAATGATAATGAGATCCAACTTGCACGGGTCTATCTCCAGAATTCGAAACTTTTACTGTTTTGACTTCCTTACCAAGATTTAATTCGATTTCACCTGAATCAGGAATTATTTCGCCAGGAATTAATTTACTCATAACTAATTAATCGGATTGTGAATAGTAACTAATTTAGTTCCATCAGGAAAAACAGCTTCTATTTGAACTTCATCAACCATTTCAGGAATGCCCTCCATAACTTGTGATTTAGAAAGCCAAGTAGTTCCCTCAGACATTAATTGACTTACACTTTTCCCATCTCTAGCTCCTTCAAGAACTTGAAAACTTAAAAAAGCTATCGTTTCAGGATAATTAAGCTTCAGACCTCTATTAAGTCTTCTTTCAGCTAAGAGTGCAGCTGAAAAAATCAATAATTTATCCTTTTCTTGAGGTGAAAGATGCATAATAAAAAATTAATCTAAAAAATCTTAAAAAAGGTTCTCATTGAACATAATTAATAATTCATAGAATCTTGTAAAGGCCATACACCATGATATTTTGGCTCACAAAATCCACAAACAGACCTAATTTGTTTCCAAATACAAAAAAAACATTGTCTTGCATCTTGAGAAGAACTCCCTAAAAATCTTACAGAAATACCATTTTCCAGAATTCCAATAGACAAATGATTTTGATTATAGTTAAAAATCTTTTTTATATTTTCTACTAGATTATTAATTTTTAATTTGGAAAAATCTTTTTCGCAAATCCAAATTAAGGATCCAAAGACCGGCATATAATCCATTCCTGACTTAGCTTCATAACTTTCTTTAGATAATTCAATTTGATCAACATATTCCCAATCATCATATAAATCGTTATTTCTCATAATTTCTAATTTGGATCTAAAAACTCCACTTTCGATAGACTCTCCAGAAGAAGTCCTGCCAAGTCTAATTAAATCAGTAAATAAAAAACTTGAAGTTTCTGAAATACTAACTTTAAATTTCTGTTCATATAGACCATTTGCAAAGATAATTGTTTCTTGAGGGAGAAATTCCAAATGAGAATTATCAAGAATGTTTATGACATTTTTTTGCTTAGAAAAAGTTCCCTCTGGATTAATTTTTGATCTTCCCACCGATCCGTATACTTTCTGAGCTGAAGAAGTGGTCAACAAAACCTTGGAGTTCTTTTCAAGATTTGCTTCTAACTCAAGCAAATCTCCTCCGACTAATCCACCTGCTGTATGAAGAATAGGTAAGATACAACGTCCTTCCTCATCATTGGTATACTTCAATAACTTATAAGGAGAAGTTGATTTAGATTTACAGATTGTTTTGTCAACATTTCCCAAACTTGCTTTATTATTAAAAAAAATTCAAGAAACAATCAGCTTCCCATGAAGTTGTAATCATAAATTGTTTTCTTTGAATTACTAAATTAAAGTTACTAAAAATATAGATTATGAGTATAAATAAACAAATTGTTGTAACTGATTGGATTAAGGTTAAACCTCGAGGAGGTTTATTTTTGAAACTTACCTTAAGTTCTGATGAAAGAAGAATCTTACGGGGTAAAAGATTAACTGATTGTGATCAAGAAATAATTTTTCAATTACCCAGAAACGGAAAATTAAATGATGGAGATATACTTTCCACAAACGATCCCAATTTTTACGTAGAGATAATTGCCAAAACAGAAAACTTAATTGAAATAAGTTCGAATTCTAAAATTGAACTTATTAAAACTGCTTATCATCTAGGAAATAGGCATGTAGAAGTAGAAATTCAAGAAGACATTCTTCTAACCAAAGGTGATTACGTAATTGAAAATATGCTCAAAAATTTCATTGTTAATATCGTAAATACCCAGAAAAAATTTTTTCCGGAAAGAGGTGCCCATAGTCATGAGTAAAAGTCACCTATTAAAATATTTATTAATAAGTCCTAACTTACCAGTTGGAGGATTTTGTTATTCGGAGGGATTGGAAAGTTACCTAAATACTAAAGAGTTAAAAGACTCAAATTCGCTAAAAGAATTAATCATAAGTGAACTAAAAATTGGCCAGATTAGACTTGATGCGAGACTATTATTAGATTTTTTTGATATTTTCAATGAGTTAAAAGACGGCAAGAATTTAAAAAGTAATTTGCAAAAGCTATTGAGTTTGGATAAATGGATCCTCTCATCAAAAGACTCTGTCGAAATGAGAGAACAACAAACTCAAATGGCAAACTCTCTCTTTGATTTAAATAAAGAATTTGGATTTAAATATTTATATAATAAAAATAAAAAAAACTCCTGGCCTTTAGCATGGAGTTGGGCTTGTTATTGTTTTGAAATTACGAAGTTAGAAATGGTTGAGAATTTTTTCTACGCCTGGAGTGCAAACCAACTTAGTGCCGCATTAAGGATTATTCCTATTGGTTCAACAAAAGCACAATTAATTCAGAGAGATTTATTAGCAATAATTTCAAAAGTTTCTAAAGAAATTATGGACAAAGAAATTGATGACATCTATTTTGGCAATGTAGGTTTAGCTATGGCACAACAAAATCATAATGACCTTTATACAAAACTTTTTAGAAATTAATTTATGACCAGCAAATTGCGAGTAGGAGTTGCTGGGCCTGTAGGTTCAGGAAAAACTGCATTATTAGAGACTCTATGCTTAAGCATGAAAAAAAATAATGAGATAGCAGTTGTCACCAATGATATTTACACCAAAGAAGATGCTAACTTTCTAATAAATAAAAAAGTTTTAGAGGAGGGAAGGATTATTGGTGTAGAAACAGGAGGTTGTCCTCATACAGCGATAAGAGAGGATTGTTCCTTAAATAAAAATGCCGTTTTAGATTTAGAGAATAAATATAATCCATTAGATTTTGTTTTTGTAGAAAGTGGAGGTGATAATTTAGCATCTAGTTTTAGTCCAGAACTTGTAGATTTATCAATATATGTGATTGATGTATCTGCTGGAGACAAAATTCCTAGAAAAGGGGGACCAGGGATAACAAGGTCAGATTTATTATTAATAAACAAAATTGACTTAGCAGATATGGTTGGTGCAGATTTAAATATTATGAAAAGTGATACTGAATTTATGAGAAAAGGGAAACCGTGGTTTTTCACCAACCTAAGTAGCGGAAAAGGAGTTGAAGAAATAATTCAATTTTTAGAATCACATATACCCAACAATCGAAATCAGAAAGATGTTAATTACTAATATATTGGATTCAACAAAAAGTTACGACTGATACAAAAGTAATCGCCACTCGTTAATAATTTTACTTTATCCCCTTAATGAGGGTCATTTACCTAATTTAAACGAATTCATGAGAATTTCAAGGCGTATTTTGGCAGGATTAGCTACTGCCTCACTCGCGGTTACAGCAACTTCGTGTGGTGGAGGTGGAACCTCCGGAAGTTTCGACGACACAGTAACCGTTGGTATTTTGCATTCGTTATCCGGAACAATGGCGATTTCTGAATCAACTCTTGTTGACACTGAAAAAATGGCTATTGAAGAGATAAATGCTTCTGGCGGAGTAACAGTTGGCGGTAAAAGCTACAAGATTGAGTACATAGTTGAAGATGGAGCATCTGACTGGCCGACTTTTGCTGAAAAATCCAAGAAACTTATAGACCAAGACGGTGTTCCTGTCGTATTTGGTGGTTGGACATCTGCAAGTAGAAAAGCAATGTTACCAGTCTACGAATCAAAGGATGCCTTCCTTTACTACCCAATTCAATACGAAGCCCAGGAATGTTCTAACAACATTTTCTACACAGGAGCAACACCAAACCAACAGTCAGAACCTGCTACAGATTTCATGTATAAGCGTTCTCCAGCAGCTGGTGGAGATTTCTTCCTTGTAGGTTCAGATTATGTATTCCCAAGAACTTCCAATACAATTACAAAAGCTCAGGTAAAACAGTTAGGAGGTAAGGTTGTTGGAGAAGATTACCTTCCATTAGGAAATACTGAAGTCGCTCCAATTATCTCAAAAATCAAAAAAGCCTTACCAGAAGGTGGAATTATCATTAACACACTTAATGGTGACCAAAACGTTGCATTCTTCAAACAGATCCAAGACGCAGGAATTACTCCGTCAAGTGGATACTACGTAATGAACTATTCTATTGCGGAGGAAGAGATTAGTACTATTGGTCCTGAATTCCTTGAAGGTCACTATGGTGCTTGGAACTACATGATGTCAATTGATACGCCTGCATCTAAGAAATTCGCTAAAAATTTCAAGAAAAGATGGGGAGCTGATCGCGTTGTAGCTGACCCTCAAGAATCAGCATATAATATGGTTTATCTATGGAAACAAGCAGTTGAAGATGCTGGAACATTCGACGACAACGCAGTAAGGGAAGCATTAGTTGGACAAACTTTTGATGCCCCACAAGGACCTGTTGAAGTCATGCCAAATCACCACCTCTCTCAAACAGTAAGAATTGGAGAAATTAATGCAGAAGGTGGATTTACAATTCTTGAAGAGACAGGAGTTGTTCTTCCTCAAGCATGGAACCAAAAGCATCCAAGTTCCAAAGGATTTGCATGTGATTGGACAGATCCTTCAAAAGGAGAAAAGTATAAGCTTTAATTAAATTAAAACTCATACTTCAAAATAAAAGGAGGTTAACACCTCCTTTTATTTTATATAATCAAATTTTTCTTTTTTAAATTGGAGTTACTTCTAGATAGTCTTTTTAATGGTGTTGCGATCGGATCTGTACTACTTGTTGCTGCTTTAGGTCTAGCAATTGTTTTTGGGCTTATGGGTGTAATAAATCTAGCCCATGGTGAACTTATGATGCTTGGAGCTTACACAACATACGTTACACAATTAATTTTCAAATTACCCATCTTAAAACCTTACTACAATTCATATATCATAGTTTCAATTTTCTTTGCTTTCATAGTTAGTGGTGTAGTAGGTATTCTCTTAGAAAAAACTATAATAAGAAAGCTTTATGGAAGTCCACTAGAAACACTTCTTGCTACATGGGGCGTAAGCTTAATTCTTCAACAATTTGTTAGAAGTGTGCCATTAGCCTATGGGACAGGTTTAGTTATAAGTTTAATAATTGGTTTATTTTTACCAACAACATTTCCTTCAAAAGTAAAAGAATCAATCAATTTCAAATATTATAAATTTAGTTCCTGGATTTTTGCTGCTTTAACTGGTGTTCTGACTGGTGGTGTGATTTCATCCTCTATCAGCAAACTTAGTAGAGCAAGTGCTCGTAATGTTGATGTAACAGCACCTGCATGGATGAGAGGTCAAGTAGAAATTATTGGCACTGCATTTCCTAAAACAAGACTAATGATAATTGTCATTACACTAATCTCTGTAATAGCAATTACATTATTTCTAAATCAAAGTGCATGGGGGATGCGTATAAGAGCTGTAACTCAGAATCGACAAATGAGCGATTGTCTGGGCATATCAACTGAAAAAGTGGATATAATTACATTTGGAATAGGTTCTGGCTTAGCAGGAGTTGCTGGGGTAGCAGTATCACTTTTAGGTTCTGTGGGGCCAAATGTTGGAGGAAATTACATAGTTGGTTGCTTTATGGTTGTAGTGCTTGGAGGAGTAGGTAATTTATTAGGAACTGTACTTGCTTCCTTTGGAATAGGAATAATGACAGATTTAATAGGAGCTGGAAGGCTCTTATCAATATGGCCAGATATGCCTTTACCTCTTTCAAACATAATCAATTTTTTTGCAACAACAAGTATGGCAAGGGTAATGATATTTGCCTTAATAGTTATATTTCTTCAATTTAAACCTACTGGTTTATTTCCTCAAAAAGGCAGGATGGTTGAAAACTAATGACCCTAAGTAAAATTAAATTTGATAAAAAGATCATATTATCAATCTGGATAATATTAATAGCTCTAATCATCGCAGCACCAACTCTACTTCCTGTATTTAGATTAAATCTTCTTGGTAGATACTTATCCTTATCCATAGTTGCTCTAGGTGTTGATCTTATCTGGGGATATACAGGTTTATTAAGTCTTGGACAAGGTATATTTTTTGCACTAGGTGGATATTGTGCAGCAATGTATTTACAAATAACCAGTTCTTCTGAATTTCCAAATAATATTCCTGAATTTTTTGCTTTATATGGCGTAGAAAAATTACCGTTTTTCTGGGAACCCTTTAGATCGCCAGTTTTCACATTCTTTGCTATCTGGATAATTCCTGCATTGGTTGCAGGTTTAATCGGATTTCTTGTTTTCAGAAATAGAATCAAAGGCGTATATTTTTCTATACTTACTCAAGCATCTCTACTCGTTTTCTTTAATTTTTTTAATGGACAACAAAAACTCATAAACGGAACAAATGGATTAAAAACAGATGTAACTCAACTATTTGGTCAGATGGTAGGTTCTGAATCCATTCAAAGAATTTTCTTTTGGATAACCGCCATTATGGTAATAGCAGCATGGTTTTTTGCAAAGTGGGTAGTCAAAGGAAGATTTGGAAATATTCTTATAGGAATACGTGATGACGAACCAAGAGTAAGATTCACAGGATACAATCCAGTAATATTCAAGACAATAATATTTTCTATCGCTGGAGGTCTAGCAGGAATTTCAGGGGCTTTATACACTGTTCAATCAGGAATAGTATCACCTCAATTTATGACAGTTCCCTTTTCTATAGAAATGGTTATCTGGGTAGCCGTTGGAGGGAGAGGAACTTTATTAGGAGCAATATTAGGAGCAGTTTTTATCAACTATGCAAAAAGTCTAGTAAGTGAAGCTTTACCTGCTAGTTGGATGTTTATCCAAGGAGGATTGTTTATTTTAGTTGTTACAGCATTGCCAGAAGGCGTTTTAGGATGGTTACAAGGAGATGGGCCTAGGAATCTTCTTCAAAAATTTGGATTTAAAAGGAAGATTGAAACCTATCCAAGCTTGGAAGTTAAAAATAAGGAGGGGAAATAATGAATAATAAAGATCTACTAAATTTAATCGATATTACTGTTAGTTTTGAAGGATTCTTAGCTCTTAACAAACTTAATTTAAATTTAAATAAAGGAGAATTAAGAGCTGTAATAGGACCCAATGGCGCTGGCAAAACAACATTTCTTGATGTAATAACTGGAAAAGTTAAACCAACTAATGGTGAAGTAATTTTCAAAGGAAAATCACTAATCGGAAAAAAGGAGCACAAAATTGCTCGACTTGGAGTAGGAAGAAAATTTCAAAGTCCAAGGATCTTTGAGAATCTAACCGTTAAAGAAAATCTTGAAATATCAGTATCAACTCCTAAAAGTCCCTTAAACCTTATAAATAAAAATATTAAAGATGATCAGCTTGATGAGATTGAACGTCTAACAAAAATTGTTAATTTATCTAATAAAGTCAATTCAAAAGCTGGTTCTTTATCTCATGGTCAAAAACAGTGGCTGGAAATAGCCATGTTAGTAGGACAGAAGCCTGATTTAATGTTAGTAGATGAACCTGTAGCTGGTCTAACGGATGAAGAGACTGATCTTACTGCTGATTTATTAAAATCTTTATCAGGAGAAAATACTGTTGTTGTAATTGACCACGATATGGAATTCATAAGAAGACTTGATAGTAATGTTTCAGTATTAAATCAGGGAACAGTATTATGTGAGGGAACAATGGAAACTATACAAAAGGATAAAAAAGTGATTGACGTTTATTTAGGAAGACCTGAAGATTAGTTATGGAAAATTTACTGGAAATTAAATCATTAAATACATATTATGGCGAAAGCCATATTCTCAGAGATGTAGATTTAAATGTTAAACCTGGAGAAATGGTCTGTTTAATTGGTAGAAATGGAGTGGGAAAGACAACATTATTGAAATCACTTATTGGCTTGCTAAAGCAAAAAAAAGGAGATATTTATTTAATTGGAGAAAATATTAACAGAAAGGTACCTCATCAAAGGGCCAGAAAAGGAATGGCCTACGTTCCTCAAGGGAGAGAAATTATTCCTTACTTATCAGTGGAAGAGAATCTAATGTTAGGAATGGAGTCTCTGCCAGGTGGATTATCTAAGAACAGGAAAATAGATCCATTTATTTATGACTTATTTCCAATCTTAAAAGACTTTCTTAAAAGGAAAGGAGGAGATCTTAGTGGAGGTCAGCAACAACAACTGGCTATTGCAAGAGCTTTGTTGGGCAAACCAAAACTACTATTGCTTGACGAACCAACTGAAGGTATTCAGCCAAATATAGTTTTAGATATTGAAAATGCAATCAATCA
Source organism: Prochlorococcus sp. AG-418-F16 (assembly GCA_003214235.1). Lineage (GTDB taxonomy): Bacteria > Cyanobacteriota > Cyanobacteriia > PCC-6307 > Cyanobiaceae > Prochlorococcus_A. The sequence goes on along the minus strand of QCLW01000018.1, from coordinate 12,493 downwards.
GATAATAAGAGATACTGGAATTGGTGTTTTATTAGTTGAACAACATTTGCATTTTGTTAGGCAAGCAAATAGATATTATGCAATGCAACGCGGAGGCATTGTTGCCAGCGGAAATACTAGTGAGTTAAGTCAAGCAGTTATTGATAAATTTTTAAGTGTTTAAATTTATTATTATTTTAAAATAACTAGATAATTTTTTTTATTTTTCACATCTTATAAGGTCAATACTGTTTGGATGTTCATTAATATACTTATTGAATTCCATCGCTAGTGTTCTAGCTTCGTAAGCATCAAAAGCATAAAAACAATTTTCTAATCTTATATTTTGAAAATCACGATAATGAACAGTATATGGCTTCAAAGTATTATTTATATTCATTTTTATTTGCTAAAAAGCAATTAGTTTATATTTAAAGAATGCATATGTTTAAAATAAAAAGTATATCTTTTGTTGTTATCAATATATATTGGTTTTAATTATGTATTTAAAGACACTTAATAATATAGGAAAGTAATTAATCTCTTTCTTTTTTATTCTTAGAATCTTGCTTCTTACCTTCTATTAAAAAAACAAATTTGGATAAAATATATCCAAAAATAGGAACCCAAATCTTCTCATATAAAAATTTCATAAAAAATATTAAGCAGCTAACGAATCGTTATTACTAAATTCAGTTGTTTTAACAAGCCTTAAATCAATTGAATTAAATAAATGTTGCATCAGTAAAAAATCTAGTTCCCCTTTTAATAAATCAAGATCTTCATTAAGTAGATCGTCAACAAAATCATCAAAAGTATCTGAAATAGGATTCACAATTAAAATTTATTTTTGTCATTATCATCCCATCAACATTAAAAGTCAACAAAATATACAAATGAAGATAATTACCAGAAAATTGAGAAATGGATTGATTCATATTTATTAAAATATAATTATTATTTCTTTGATGGTAATTTGATAAGGAATCATTGAAAAACAACTTTAGAATTTTAGAAAATGAATTAATAAAAAATAAAATTTAAATAACAAATATAAGCAAACAAAAAAAATATATTTAAAATTTAACTAAGGACTTTGAATAAAATTTCAGTTATCTTATTCTTCTTAATTTTATATCTCTCCTTATTAGTATTATCAAAACGACGATACACATATTTTCTAAAAAAAAATTTAAAGAAACCATCATGAATCCATATAATTAATTTATAGCAAGATTCTTGATGTGCCAATTTATAAAGATTAACAAAAAGTTTTTATACATAATAAAAACACTAGTTATTAATGTGATTTTAGATATGGAAAATGAATTTAAAAAATTATTTTTTAATTAGTTCGAAGTATCCATTTTTATTCAACAAGTACTTATCAAACCAAAGGCTTAATAAATTGTCTAATCCTATTCCATTCATTCTATTTAATTGAGAAGTCTTATAGTCTGAAAGTGCAAGCAATAAATACGGGAAAATCATGTCTGAAACTCCTTTTGGGAGTTTTTCTAAAGGCACCCCATGCGCTCTATCCCATAAGATTTGCATATCTTGAGAAAACATAGAACTCCAATAATTAAAGTTGCAATATAACTTTTCAGGAGGTAGAAGATTTATCGATAAAATTTGGAAAGATGAATTCATAACAATTAAGTATTTTATGGATTAATTGATTTCAGGATTTTGAAATGATAAAAAATTATTTTTAATGGATAAATCTCCCAAAAATAAATACATCTTAAATTTAACGCACAGTGAAGAACTATACAACACTTCTTAAGAGTTATATTCATCCATCATTTCTTGAAATTTAAGGAACGATAAAAACTTTTTATAAGTTTGCAAATCAAAAGCATCCTGATTTGATCGATTTAAAAGGGTTGTTTTACCAGAATTTTTATTATTTACTAATTTACTATTTAATTTCAATTTTTCATTAATTTTATTTTCGATCAAATCTTCTGTTAAATATTCTGAATAATCTTTTACCTCAAGATAAGATTTACTTACTTTACCAGTCTTTTTGTTAAATATGCCTCTTATAGAGAGTGCTTCCTCTACTAAAATACTTATTATTTTTGAATTACTTAAATTATTCTCTGTGCTCAATTTATCAATTATTTCCAAAACATCTTCTCTTGGAATAAACCCAACTCTTTTTTTCTTTGTCGGCATCTAAAAATTAACTAAAGTTCAGCACTTGACTGTAATAAGTGTTGCACTATATTCATAATAAGTCAATTAAATGCAAATGATTTTACCGATAACCTTCCTTTTTGGTGCACTTGGATATCTTTTCTACACTTCTAAAAAGGAAATTTCTTTGGATGATGATTCCCCTTTAGAGAACTCAAAAGATAATGATGATTTGTATAGTGACTTCGAAGATCTATTTATTTAAATTCCTTATTAATACTTAAGAACTTTGTTTCTTAACTAAAGATATACAAAACATGAACCATTATTAGAATGATATAAAAATATAAAATCTATGACAGTTCATCAAGATTACGAAATAAAAATCAATCTAAATGAATTAATTGAGAAGAGAATTCCTTGCTGTGATTTAATTCATGCAGATCATTGTTTGACGGAAAAACAAGTGTCTGAAATTGCACATGCCATTCGTATGGATTTAAATTTGCATGATCTTTATAAACAAGTAGATCAACACATCATTAACTATGTCAACGCAGCTGGTATAGATAACAAGGATCATTGGGTTGAACCACATCTTCCAGATTTGGAGAGAGATTTAAAAGAAGAAGTTGGTATAGAATTTGATTAATATTTTTCCCTTTAAAAATAAATATTAATATATGTATTTTTTTTCTAAATCATCTATTAATTTATAAATACTTTTAGCTGATCTCTTTCTTTTCTTTACAATTGAAAAAACTATAAATCCAATCAATACTATAAAAACAGGAGTGAAAATTATAATTTCAGAATTCATGGCCATCAATTAAGAATCATCTATTATCTAAATTATTAAAAAATTTGCCTCAATAAAATAGGTACTTTATACAAATAACTTTTACTATAAACAATTAAGATTTTTTATAAAAAAGAGAAAGATTAATTAATTTTTTATAAATTAATTATTAAACAAACTTCAATTATATAAGTAAATGGTAGATTATTTCGCCTTAACTATCAACGAAATGGGAATTGGTAAAATAGAGTTAGTCGTTATTGCATCAGTGATTTTAATATTTCCAATAATGTTTGTTTATGCATCTATAAACCTTGATACCAAGGGAATTTTCGAATGGATGATGGAGAAACCTAATGATTGGATAGGAAGGAAATAAGACTTTAACACTTTCCATATTTCTAATTAAATTCTAATTTTTCTAAACTACTAATAGGAAAATCATAAATCTGGCAAGTATTTTCTAAACCATTAACTATTGAATTTTTTAGTAGAGAATAATCTATCAATTTATTGAGTTTATTATTTTTAAATTCCTTATTAGTTTCTCCAATAGCAAAAGATAAAGCTCCTTCATAAGAAATACCAAATTGGCTTGTGTTGCAAAAAGTTCTACTGAATTTATTAGAAATCTTTTTAGTATATTTATCAAGGGCTTTAGACGAAATATCTAATGAGTAAGCTGGACTACTTAAGACAACAAGCAAAATTAAAATAAATATCGTAAAAATTCTATTGATCATAATAATATTTAATAAATTGAAAATTTAATATAATTTAAATAAAAATCTATCTGACTAAATTTTATTAAAATTTATAAAAATTAAAAATTTGAACATATGAAAAAAGGAATTTTATATTTTTGTATTCAAAAACTCTCTAAATTATTATCTTAAAGTTTGAATTTTTATTAGGTAATTTTTTAAAAGAAACCTAATAGCTTTAGGTCTAATTAATATCTAAAAATCAACAACTACCAAAAATCTTCTTAGGGATTCAATCAATAATTATCCAAAAATAAGTAAATTTATTATTAAAAATGTTGCGTCAGCTATGGAAATGTATTTGCACTTGAATTATTGTTTAATTAACAATTAAGCTCAAAAACATATGGCATTACCAGAATTAATATATGCTCCTATTGATGGAGGGACAATACATAGATATGAAATTAGTGGTGGTAAAAGAAAATTCTTAAGATTTATAGGTTGCTATCTTGGCCAGTGTAATTTTCATAAAAATATTGATGATGCTAATGATTACATAAAAAATTTGAAAGAATTACAAAACATACAAAATTTATGACCTAATATCAATAAAAAGACAAGTAAATCATTATTTTTAACAACGACATAAGTATTGCTACAAATAATAGAGAATTATATTTTTATGAGAAATTAATTATTTACTTGGGTTATAGTTCCGATAGATAACTAGTTAATAAGAAAAAGAAATTAATTTATGGAAAACAAACAAATTAATTTTTTTAAATCTAAAGACATAAATACCGTTCTTAAACCTTTTAAGAAAGGATCGGTAGTAAAAATTGACTCGTTTGATATTAGAGAAAATCAAAAAGATTTAAATATAGGTTTATTTGGTTGGTATGCAATTTGTCCCTCGAAAGAACTAAAAATAAATACTCTACATTATTTTTCGATCTATGATGAGCCTCTTGTCCTTTACAGAGATGAGCATAAAAATGTAAGGTGCATTAAAAATATTTGTCCTCATAGGGGTGCCTCATTTTTTGGAGGCACCTTATCAAATGGAGTAATAACTTGCCCATATCACGGAGCTAAATTCTCTTCTGAAGGAAATTGCCAAAATCTAGATCGAATAACTTGTAGCCACATAGTTGATAATAACTACGATAACTACGCCAAAAAAATTCATTTATCTCAATACAAAGCTATAGAAAAAGATGAATATATTTTTATACATTTTTTAAAAAAATCTGAGACTGATTTAAATAATATAAGTGAGGATTTACCGATAAGTAACTACCAATTATCTGATAATGGCTTTTCGCATGAGGATTATGTATCAGAAGAGGTGTTAGTTGACTTCAAATGTGATTGGTCAAGGATAATTGAAAATCACTTAGATATACTTCATCTTTTTTGGGTTCATGGGGATACAATTCCTGATAAAGATGTTAATAAAAACGTACTTGTTAGTTTTAAACAAAAAATTAATATTACTCCCAAATACATTGAAAGTATTTACTTCTACAAAAATGACCCTTCAAAAGAATTTATCCGCATAAAATTCATACCACCAGGCAGGATATTAATTTATAAAGGAAATCCTTCAGAATGTCGATATTTACAAGTTCTAGATCATATTCCACTAGGAAATAATAAAGCAAGAGTAATAGTCAGACACTACAGGAAATTTTTGAAAAATAAATTCCTTAATAATCTCATATTATTTAAAGAGACTCAAAGAAAGATCTTTTATAAGATATTTGATGAGGATTATATGATTTTAAAGACACAAACATATAATCATAAATTGGGATTTATTAAAAAAGATGAAATAAAATTATTAGGAGAAGACAGAATAATAAATTACTTTTGGAAATGGTATAAGAAGTCTGAAGATAAAGATAGCCCTTGGAAAAACATTAATAAAACTGAAAATCATACCGTATACGATAATGTGATATTGAAATATCCCCCAGAGATTAAGAATTTAGAAGTTAAAAATAATATAGATATTATCAGAAAAACACTTATAAGATTTGCGGCTCCACTACTAATTTTTATGTTAATCATATAAATAATGAAGAAAGTAAATAGACCTTCATGGTTGAATTGGCTTTATCTTTTTATATTTATTTTAAGCTCAGTTCAATTATATATATTTTGGAGCAATAAGTTTTAGTGGATAAAAATTTTTGGTTTGAAGCCAAAAAAATAAATTGTTTTAAGAATGGTAATAGAGTAATTAAAAATTTAGATTTACAAATATCCTATTCAGAGAATGTAATATTAATTGGACCAAATGGTTCAGGTAAATCATCATTAATAGAATTAATTAATAGAAACATATATCCCGTAGTGGCTAATCAATCAACACTAAAAATATTTGATAAAGAACTTATAAATTTATGGGAACTAAGAAAAAGAATAAGTACCGTAAATAATGATATTAAAAATAGAATAAATCCAAATCTACAAGTTTTTGATTTAATTTTAAGTGGACTATATGGTAAATATTGTTATATATCAAATAAATCTGAAAGAGACCATTATAAAGTTGAACGTCTTATGAAGAATATGAATATATCAAGTTTATCTAAAAAATATTTTTCCTATTTATCAGATGGAGAAAAACAAATTTCTATCATTGCCAGAGCGTTAATTAAAAAACCAGATATATTAATCTTAGATGAGCCAATTACAAATTTAGATTATAAATCAAAGTTTTTTGTAATTGATAAGATTAATGAATTAACAACCTCAAATACAAAAATTTTCTGTGTAACGCACGATATTTCAATGATTACAAAAATTTATGACCGTGTAATAATGCTAAAGGAGGGGAGGATAATCGCTGATGGTAATCAAAAGAAGATTATAAACAGTGAGAATATTAATAAGTTATTTGGCATTGATGTAGAAGTAATTAAAAATAATGGATTTTGGATGATTAAAAGATTTTCTAAATAATAATCAGAAAAATAGCTATAGCAATAGCAAGAAAAATTAAATTTTTACTATTAAAAAATGAATATGATTTTTTTCTAAATGCAGATGATCCACATTTAGAACACACTATTTTACCCCCTAAAGATCGATCTGAAACTAATGAAGCACTTCCACAATTGAGACAGACTCTATTTACACTCATCACTAAAAAATTTAAAGATTTCTATTAAATTATATTGCTTAAAACTTATGTAAAGAAAAACTTCAAATTTAACAATGATAATGAGAATCTATTGCAATAAATGATTATTCATTGCATAATTGATAATAATTCTCATTATCATTCTTTTTAAATGAATTTCCATAGCTATGGAATATCCCCATCAAAATCAGTAAGAATAGTTACTGGGCAATCCGTTTTAATAAATCCTTCATCAAAGTCAGATAGAACCTGCCTAGAAGTTGAATTTGGAATTGCTAGAGTATATTGCCCCTGCGAAGAAACTGAAGGCATGACACTTGCATTTTTACAATCAGGAGATCAATTAAGAACTGACCTTTTATGTAGCGAGGGGGTCTGTGTTGAAGCCTTAACAGATTTATCTTTTCATAGCCATGCGAATATTAACGATGATATTGGTTTCGATGCAGTAAATGAATGGACTTTGCAACTCCTCAAAATTAGACACTTGGGCAGTGCAGAACAAAGATTACAAGCTTTGTTTTCAATACTAGTAAATCGTTTAGGAAGAAGATGTGGTCAATGGTGTGAGTTACCGTTTAGGTTAACTCATGAAAGGATAGGTGAATTAATAGGTTCAACTCGCGTAACATCAACAAGATTAATTTCTAAATTAAGATCATCTGAGTTATTAATAGCTCCAATTGGTAATCAAACGGTAAGTGTTGCGCCTTCTTTTATAGAAACATCGCCACTATAGAAATATGAAGGAATCGCAATCAATAACTAACAACCTATTATTGGAAGTTGATGTATTATCGAATAGACTCAGGAACATAAAGCAATCTTTCAAAACTACTCATAATAAAGCATTGAAAGAAAGGTTATTTTCTGAAAACAAAAATATTTTTAAAAGAGTAAATGAGATTTATAAAATAGCTGAGCTTTTAAATAAAAAATCCAATGAAAGCATAAACTTTTCTAATTTACTTGTTGAAATAACCAAAAGGACATTGAATGAAAATAAATTTAAAAGTAATTTATTTTTTCTTTAAATCACTATCTATCAGTAAGATTGCAGAAGGTTGATTAGACGCAAACTTAACTTTACCAAGTATGTTTGCGAATTCATCTTCTGATTTTGTTTGAGCCTCTACAATTGGATCTAAAAATACGTTGGTTCTTGTATCTGAAATTCTTTCTGAAATCGAATAAAGTTGTTGTAGAGATGAAGTTAAATCAGCCTCCATGTTGAAAGAATAAGAAATTAAATCCTCAATTGAATCCCATGTTTGAACTGGTGCAGGAAGTTCATCCAATTTTACGCTTTGTCCTCTTGCAATTAAGTAATCAGCAAATTTTTGAGCATGTTCCATTTCACCTTGTGACTCACTTAGAAAATGTGAGGCAAAACCATTTAAATCGCGCTCTTGAAACCAGAGATATATAGAAAAATATTGAACATTGGCATATCTTTCCATTGTTAGATGTTCAAAGATATTACACAATAAGTTGTTGTCCATTGGTTGTGCAACAGCTCTTCCAGATGGTCCAAAATTTATTAATTTCTTTGTCTTTAAATTATTTTCATTCATTACTTAATATTGGAACTAAATAGATAATACAACATTTTGTATAAATTAGTAATTAATTAATCTTTTAAATTAAATTAAATAATATGATAATGAAAATCAATCTCAATACTATAAATGAATTTAGAGTACAGTTTTTCTGAACTGCTATTAACTAATAAAATATATTTAGGTAAAAAAAAGAAATGTAAAAAGAAAAAATGCTCTAATTGGAAGGGGGGGAAGTGTAATTGCCTATAAAAAAAACCTAAAAATATACCTTTTGTGCTCCAGGATATAAAAAATAATAACTATTTTTATTTATAGAAAGAGAACATTTATCACCATTATTTAGGAGATTATTAATATTAGTTCTAACCCTCAAAATGTTTTCATTAATAGATACTTTATAGATAAGAAATTCTCCAAGAAATTCTTTGGATATTACATTCGCATTACCAGATTCTGATTTTTTAATTGAAATAAATTTAGGCGAAATTGACATAGTTTTAATATTTGCACTATTGAATAATCCTGAACTATTTATTTCACCTAAACAAGATATATATGAATTATCTTTTTTTTGGAGATTAAGAATATTATTTCCCAAAATAAAACTACTAACAAATATAGTCTTGGGATTATTTAGAAGATTTATTGGTGTATCAATTTGATGTATTTTACCTTCATTCATAACTGCAACTTTATCGCAAATTGACATGGCTTCTTCTGGATCATGAGTAACCATTAGTCCACTTGCATTGCAACCTTTGAGAATATTTGGAAGTTCGCTTCTTAATTTAAGTTTGACGTGCATATCAAGACTACAAAAGGGTTCATCCAATAGAATAAAATTTGTACCTGGAGCAAGAGCCCTGGCAATTGCAAGTCTTTGTTTTTGACCTCCAGACAATTCGTGTGGGTACCTTCCAACAAAACTATCAAGACCTACAATATCTAATAAATAATCAACTCTAGATCTATTTTTTTTGTTTTTCAAACCAAACATTACATTTTCCATAACAGTTAAGTGAGGGAAAAGTGCATAATCTTGAAAAACCATACCAATATTTCTTTTCTCAGGACTAAGAATTCTATTACTACTTGAAATTTCCTTATCATTTAAAGATATCCTTCCTTTAGAAGGATATTCGAACCCTGCGATCAATCTCAGAAGTGTGGTCTTTCCGCACCCAGAAGGACCAAGTAAACCTAGTAATTCACCACTTTCAATTTCTAGGTTAATTGCATTTAATACCCAATTTGAATATTCTTGCCTATCATATTTATGATGCAAATCATCAATTATTAACGCATCATTTCTCACAAAATACTTCTTCTTTAAATATATTAAACTAGCAGAAAATATTCTTCTAAAATATATCTTGTATAATTTTATACACGAATCAACCTATTATATATAATGAGAAAGGCTGAAAGAGCAGAAATCATACTCAAGGAACTCAAAAAGCTATATCCATACCCTCCAATCCCTCTTGATCATACAAATGCTTATACACTTCTTATAGCGGTAGTTTTAAGTGCTCAATCAACAGATAAGAAAGTAAATGAATTAACGAAGGGCTTATTTAAGGCTGCAGATAATCCAGAAAAGATGTTAAAACTGGGTATTAATGGCATATATGAATACATAAAATATTTAGGTCTATCCAATCAAAAATCAAAGAACATCCATAACCTATCAAGACTCTTGATTGAAAAACATAATAATAGAGTTCCAGATACCTTTGAAAAGCTTGAATCTCTTCCTGGAGTAGGTCATAAAACAGCATCCGTTATAATGTCTCAAGTTTTTAAAATCCCCACATTCCCCGTTGATACTCACATACACAGGTTGTCACAAAGATGGGGTCTAACTAATGGAGATAGTGTAATTCAAACAGAAAAAGACCTAAAAAAAATATTTCCTATTAATGAATGGAATAACTTACATTTGCAAATAATCTTTTATGGCAGAGAATACTGTACGGCTAGAGGTTGTGACGGAACAAAATGTTATTTATGCAGTACACTTTATCCCAACAGAAAAAAGAAATTCATATGTAAAAAGCCCTAAGAATTTAATATAATTAATTAATTGGTCTTTAATTATGAAAATAGCAATTACTGGTGCATCGGGAAAAACAGGTTATAGAATTTCTGAAGAGGCAATTAAAAAAGGATTTAAAGTAAAACTAATTATAAGAAAGAACTCAAAAATTTCTGAAGAACTAAAGAGTTTAGAAACTTTTAGAGTTTCATTAGACAATAAAGAAGACTTAGATAAAGCTTTAAAAGATGTTAATGCTTTGGTAATTGCCACTGGTGCGAGGCCATCTTTAGACTTAACTGGTCCAGCGAAAGTCGATGCTTTAGGCGTATTCAGACAATTAGAGAGTTGCAAAAGAGTTGGTATTAAAAGGGTTATTTTAGTTAGTTCTCTTTGTACTGGTAAATTATTTCACCCATTAAACTTATTTGGTTTAATTCTAATTTGGAAGAAAATAGGTGAAAATTTTCTTCAAAATTCAAATTTAAAATGGACTATTATTAGACCTGGAGGATTAAAGGAAAATGAAGATATTAAATCTGAAAATATAAATTATTCAAAAGAGGATACTCAGATTAATGGATCAATCCCAAGAAGATTAGTTGCAAAATGTTGTATAGATTCTTTAAGCAATAACGATTCCGTAAATAAAATAATAGAAGTTACAAGCTCAAATAATAATAAAAAGATTTCTTTTAAAAAAGCTATGCAAATTATTTAAAAGATGCAAATATATAAAATAAAACCATGAAAATAAATCCCAAAGTTGACGCATTACAATTAATGCTTGCTGATTTAAGAACAAGAAATGAACCCATAAGACATAAAGCAGCGTTTAAAGGTTGTCAACCAGAATTTCAAAGTCTTGTTTCAAGGTTAATAAAGCAGTTAGAAGAAGAATTAATTTCTGAAAAGCTTTCTAAGCGTAATACATAAAAAAGTTAGATTACTTAAATGAACTTAATTTATCTAATTTTGCTTGTTCTGAGAGTTCATCATATCCTCCAAAAAATTGATTATCCAAAAATATTTGAGGGAAAGTATTGTGGTTACTTTGAACCATTATTTTTTGAAAGTTTTCATCATTATCAATAATGAAAACTTCATGAGGAATAGACAACGAATTAAGCAACCTAATTGCTCTTTTTGACCATGGACAATCCTTTAAAATATAGGCTTTTACACGTAATTGATTTTTAATTAAATCATTATTTGAGATATTGATAATTTCTTTTTCAAAAGAAAGTAATAATATATCAGTACCTTTTTTTACAATGCATCCCTCTTCAAGATGTCCGCCAAAGACATTACACCCCTCATCTGCAAAACTCAAATGTAGATGAACTTCGCCTTTATTAAAATGACCATTAAGAGATACAATCTCTAAATTTCCTTCAAATTTATTTATTTCTTGATTTCCAGGGCATTGAATACAAACTTTTCTAAGGTTGCCAACCACTCCCGAAATATAACCGTATAAATTATTTGAAAGAGAATATTCTTTAATTGAATTTATCAAATCAGATTCTGGAGATAGCTTTAGGCTATGTGGCTGCATTAGATATTAAGAATAATTTTGTAATATAAAACATCATAAATAATAATGAGGAGTGGAGTTAATAATCCTTAGGATATTTATTTAACGATAGGGTTAAAATCTATCATTAAAATCAATCAAGTCTATTTTTCCTAAAAATCAAACTTCTTGAGAGTGTAATATATTTTTTATATGGAGAAATTAATTTGTTACTCAGCAAAAAACTTCAAAAATTGGCCTTAAATATTCCTAACTTATTATCAATATCTCGCCTTTTCTTTGTATTTCCTCTAATCGTTTTTTTGGAAATTAATAGACCATTTTATGTTTTTATTTTGATTATCATTGGTGGTTTAACTGATTATTTTGACGGGTTAATTGCAAGAAAATTTAACCTTAAAACCAGATTAGGAGCTATCCTTGATCCATTAAGCGATAAAGTATTTTATTTAATTCCTTTAGTTTTCCTCTGCAAAAATAATTTAATACCTTTCTGGTCTTTATCATTGATTTTATTTAGAGAATTAATAATCTCTAGCCTGAGGAACCTTACAAAAGACGGTTTGCCGGCATCT
>QCLW01000017.1 GCA_003214235.1 Prochlorococcus sp. AG-418-F16 | reverse complement strand
ATTTAAACCACAAAGCTGACTTAGAATTTATACAAAAAGAAAGTTTAATTAAAGAAGTTTTCACCATATGTAAATCGGGTAAACGTTCTGAAAAAGCTTCAAAAATCTTGTCTAAACTCAAAATTCAATCGAGATCTATTGATGGTGGAATTGAAAAGGTAAAAAAAATATTATGCAATTAATCTTCTTAAGAATATTTAGTAATCTACACCTCTTTTCAAATCAACTCCAACATTTGCGTAATGCTTATGACAGACCATTTCAGAGTAAACATTGGCTAATTCAAAGTATGAAGGTTCATTTTTACATCTCCCAGTAATAACAACTTCTGTTTCTGATGGTTTTTTCAAGAGCGTTTGATGTATCGATTCCACAGGTAACAGCTCTAAATCAACAGTTGGATTCAATTCATCCAAAATAATTGTTTTATACAATCCACTCAAAATAGCAGCTTTAGCAATTTCCCATGCTCTTTCAGCCTCAACATAATCAATTGGTTGTTGCTGACCTCTCCACACGATCGCATCCCTGCCTGAGCGCAAATGATCTACCAAATGTGGGTAACTTTCTCTCAAAGCTTCTATGGCAGCATCTTCGGTGTAACCATTGCCACCTTTTAACCACTGTAATATTAAGACTCTATGACTTTTATCTTGAGATATTCCTTTACCAATAGCTTGAAGAGCCTTGCCCAGTGCACTCGTGGATTTGCCTTTTCCTTCACCTGTATAAATCTCAATTCCACCATTCGATCTACTTTTTCCGGTTAGTTTTGATAAGTCTCCTGTTAAACGTGATCTCATTTCTGAATGGAGTTGCGATATTCTTACCAAAGAAGGAGGAGCTGCCCTTCCGGTAATAATTATTTCCAGTCCATCAGGACGATTTTGAATAGAATCAACTACTTCATTGATATCTAGCATCCCTAAATCAAGAACTGGATTCAACTCATCTAGTACAACTACGGAATAAAGAGAACTAGCAATTGCTCCTTTAGCAATATTCCAACCTCTTTCAGCCTCACCAATATCAAATCTTGTCACCTGGTCAGCAGTAAAGAATTCCGATCTTCCTGTCCTTACATGATCAATTAAGTGTGGAAAGCCTCTTTGCAAGGCCTCTATAGCCGAATCCTCATCATATGGCCTCTCAGGACCTTTTAAAAATCTTAGAAGTAACACTCTTGACTGTCTTTTTTCGCATATTCCTAATCCTATTGTCCTGAGCACAACACCCAAAGCAGCCTGACTTTTACCCTTACCTTCCCCATCATAAATATGTAATTGACCTTTTGATCTCTCCCGACTATCACTTGCTGTGACAATTCCAATTCCTCTATTTCTACTTGTATTCGTCAATTGAACAAGGTGAATGAATTTAATCTAAGATATAGTTAAGAATATTATTAAAAACTTAATAATAAATTCAACCTATTCATAGGTAATCTGAATTTTAAAGTAATCAGCATGTTCAATCAACTAGAAATTCTCTCTGATGAACAAAATGAAAAGCTTTATACAATTAGAAGATACATTAAGAATCTTGATAGTGTTTGTATTGCTTATTCAGGAGGAGTAGACAGTACATTAGTAGCATCATTAGCATTCGAGCAATTAGGCAGCAAAGCCATTGCAGTCACCGGCATTTCTCCTGCATTAGCCAGTAAACTTCGTGAAGAAGCAAGAATTCAAGCCAAATGGATTGGTGTGAAGCACTTAGAAATTAAAACATCAGAATTAGACCAATCAAATTACAGTAAAAATCCCAAGGACAGGTGCTTTGCATGTAAAAAAGAGCTTCACAAACATACAACCTATTTGTCTAAAAAACTTAATTACAAGATTGTTTTGGATGGAGTCAATCTGGATGATCTTAAAGATTACAGGCCAGGTATACAAGCCTCGAAAAAGGCAGGAGTTGTTTCTCCCCTTGCAAAATTTAAATTTTCAAAACAAGACATTAGGGAAGTATCAAGAGCATTAGGTTTTCCTTGGTGGGATAAACCTGCTCAACCTTGCTTGTCATCAAGATTTCCTTATGGTCATGAAATAACTAGTGAGAGACTAAAAATGGTTGAGAAAGCAGAAGAATACCTTAAAGAGGGTGGTTTATCGGAGGTTAGAGTTAGATGCCAAGGGTCAACTGCAAGAATAGAAATTCCCCAAGATGAATTAAAGCATTTTTTTAACAAATATAATTTTAATGAATTAGTTAAATATTTTTCTAATTTAGGATTTAATTGCACAAGCTTAGATCTTGAAGGACTAATAAGCGGAAAATTAAATAGATGAATATTTCAAAGCTAGACAACCGTTCTCATCTGTTTAAAAACTACTTCAGGTGGATTTCGCTTAATCACACGCAAGGAATGTTCTTCAGCCTTCAAAACTTCAATTAAATATTGACTCGCAAGTTCTGGCAACATATTTTGACCACATGTAAAGATATCGATGGCAGAATAATTAGATTCAGGCCAAGTATGAATTGAAATATGGGATTCAGCCAGTAAGGCAATTGCCGTAACCCCCTGAGGTTCAAACTTATTACTTATCAAATTTAGAACTGTTGCCTTTGCCAATTTGGCAGCTTTGCTTAACGCACAGCGCAAAAAGGATTCGTCATTTAATTTTTCGTAATCACATCTATAAAGTTCCAACAAAAGGTGTTTACTTTGATGACTTAATTTTTGGTCATTACTAAACGAACCTAAATGTTGATTTTTTTTGTAGGCTGCCATTAAAGAAATTTATATAAATATAAGATTAGCTAAAATTGTTAACTTTTAGAATTATAAGTGAATCATTTGTGAGGAGCCTAAAAAAGACTGATTAAATTTATCTAGATGTGTCGCACTTATAAAACATTGACTATCTTTCCCAACAGAATTTAGTAATAAATTTTGCCTAGTTAAATCTAGTTCCGCCAAGACATCATCCAATATAAGTATTGGAGGGACATTTAATGTTTTAGTTAATAAATCTAGTTCAGCCATCTTTAAAGCCAAGATAAAAGTTCTTTGCTGACCTGATGAACCATATTTTCTAACTGAAGAATTATTAATTAGAAACTCAATATCATCACGATGAGGTCCAAAATTACATTTACCAGTCAATGCTTCGATTGAACGCTGATTTAATAGTTGTTCTGCTATTTTCTTAGTAATAACTTCTTCTTCTTCTTCTTCTGGACTTATATTTTGTATCCCAGAGAGATAATTTATGTCTATTTGCTCTTTAGATTTACTTAAGTGATTATGCCAATATTCAACATATGGTTTTATTTTTAGTAAAGCCCTTCTTCTGCGTCTAAAAATTCTTGTACTTATTATTGACATTTGAATATCAAAGCTTTCAACAATGTCTGAAGATTGATTATTTAAGAAGCTTTCTGAACGCCAAAAATGACTTCTTTGCTTTAAAAGCCTGTTAAATCTACTTATCAGGTCTAAATATACTGGTTCAAGCTGAGATACGACTTTATCAATCCATGTTCTTCTATAACTGGGTTCACTTCTAATAATATCTATATCATTAGAACAGAAACATACACTACGAATATAATTCTTTATTTCACTCTGCTTTCTCAAAATTGATTCATTGACATAAATTCTTTTAGGGCCTTTGCGGAATAAATTCAACTTTAAATCATCTTTAAAATCTATTTGTCCTATTACTGCAGCCATATCACTATCATTTTCTATTAAATCTTTATCACTTAATGCTCTATTAGATTTTAATTGACTTAAAAATTCAACCGATTCAAGTAAATTTGACTTACCAATACCATTACAACCAAGAACAATTGTTCTTTGCTCTTTTAGGTCAATTTCAAAACTTTTATAGTTCCGAAAATTTTTAATTTTTAATTTATTTAAAAAAATTTTTTTTGTGCATTCATTAATTAAATTAGCTAAGTTTAAAATATTTAGATTTTCTTTAAAGAAATTGAAAAATTCAAGGGCATGTAGCTCAGTTGGATAGAGCATCAGATTCCGGTTCTGAGAGTCGGGGGTTCGAATCCCTCCATGCTCGTAACATAATTTTTAAAGTTTATATCCCATTACTCTTATTCCATTTGGATCTAACATGAATCCACTTTCTTCTAAACTTTTAAATGAAGACACTGGAGCCTGAACAGAAATACTGCATCCAGGCATTTCTCTATTTATTTTCTCAAGAGTTACTTGAAGCAATATTGAATAATAAAGTTGCTGATTTTTTCCTGGTGCTGCACTTAAATTCCATAAGTTAGCATTCAATCCCCTGTCGGATGTGACCCTTACAAAAGCATATAATTTATTTTTTAAATCATTCTGAATGCTAAAAAAGAAATTACTTTTATAAATAGCCTCAGAAAAAGGTTTTATTGGAAATGTCTCACAACCACAATTCGCTAAAAGTTTGTTAACTTCTTTAGCTAATGGAAGCTGAGAAGAGTTAACAAAATATCCTTCTGGAAGAACAAGTTTTTTTTTAGAAAAATATTGCAATTATCAACCTGTATTTCTCATACCGGCTGCTATCCCATTAATAGTTAAAAGCGCTCCCCTCAATAGTTCACTTCTACTATAAGCTCTTCTAGATTCATCTTTATCAATAAGAAATTCGCTAATTGGGGGTTGTCTTGTTTGGTCTCTAAGTCTTCTTAAAAGTGAAACCTGCAAAAATCCCAATGGGATGATTGTCTTATTTCTCAAGCTTACTGATGATTTCAAGTCTCTATCTGATTCGAGAAGCTTATTTTTACCAGTAATTTCAAGTATTAAAGATTTTGTAAGATTATATTCTTTAGAGATTACTTCAAAAATAACGTCAAAAGAATCTTTATTTTCTTTACTACCAAGAGTATCAACATAATATCTAGCAACTTCCAAATCCACCTTAGATAATGTCATTTCCACCTTAGATATAAGCATCCTAAAAAATGGCCATCTTTGATGGAGAACTCTTAATAATTCAATTTGTTGTGGATCTGAATTTAATTCGGTTGATAATGCAGTTCCTACTCCAAACCAACTTGGCAAAAGAAATCTACTTTGTGTCCAACCAAATACCCATGGAATAGCTCTTAAACTTGACAAATCTTTTGCACCTTTTTTTCTTCTAGCAGGTCTGCTAGATATCTGTAATTTACTTATTTCTTCTATTGGCGTGACCTCTTGAAAGAAATGTAACAAATCAGGATTCTCATGCACTAATTTTCTGTAGTGAGACCTTGATGTTTCTGCCAGCCTAGACATTAATTGATTCCATTCCGGAGTAGCGTCAAGTCTGTTATTTACTAAACTATTTTGAATCACAGCTGTAGTAACGGTTTCAAGATTGTACAAAGCCAGTTCAGGAAGACTATATTTAGAAGCTAAAACTTCACCTTGTTCTGTTATTTTTATTCGCCCTTTTAAAGTACCGCTTGGTTGAGCTAATATTGCCTGATAGGCTGGTCCTCCCCCTCTGCCTACAGAGCCGCCTCTACCATGAAAAAGTCTTAGCAATATGTCATTTCTACTTGCAAGATTTTGAAGAGCTATTTGGGCGCGATGAATTTCCCAATTACTAGAAACAAAACCTGAATCTTTATTGCTATCAGAATATCCAAGCATTAATTCTTGAAGAGGTTTAAAAGATTCTCCAACTTTTGGCAATAATGATCTGTAAAAATCTAATTTAAACAAGTTTTCCATTACTTCCGGTGCTCTTTTAAGGTCTTCAACAGTTTCAAAAAGGGGGACGACTAATAATTTTGACTTTTGTGAATTTTGATCAATAAGTCCCAATTCTTTGGCCAGTAAGAGAACTTCAAGCAAATCAGATGCACTATGACTCATTGAAATTACATAAGAATGACAAATACGACTTCCAAATTCTTGCTGGAGTCTTTTAACCATTTTAAAAACTGAAAAGGTTTCTTCTGTAGTTTTTGTCCAATTTACCTCAGAGGGAATTAAAGGCCTTTTTGTATTTAATTCAGCTACTAGCCATTTAATTTTCGCTTCCTCAGACATTTGGTCATATTGCACATTTAAATCAAGATAATTTGTAAGCTCTTGTATTGCATCACTATGCCTTGTACTTTCTTGACGAATATCTAAGCTAGCTAAAGAAAATCCAAAAATATGAACCTGAGTAAGTAAGGTGTTTACAGCTTCGCAAGTTAAATCTGTACTAATCAGGCTATTTTTAATTAGTTCGAGATCATACGTAAATTCGTTTACTGATTTGTAGTATAAGTTTTCAACTTTATCTATATTTTTAATATCCATTTCTCCCTCTAAGTCAAATTTCCACCCACTATCAGCTAATAACTTATTCCTTTCTTGTGTTAACCTTAATTTTTCTAAAATATAACTTAATTTCAATCTGTAAGGTTCTGATCTGTATCTTGTCGCCCTAGCTTCATAGATTGCTGGGAACTTAACCCTATCTGTTTCTAATGACTCTAATAAAGAAGAACTTACTTGACTCCATTGCATTGAGACACTTAATTGATCTCTAAGATTAGATGTTGCAATAATATATCTTTCCAACATCAACTGTCTTTGGTAGCAAGCAGTTCTCCATGTTATATCAGGAGTTACTGATGGATTACCATCCCTATCGGAGCCTACCCAAGAACCGAAGTTACAAAAAGATTCAGAGGGCATCTGAACATCCGGATAATTTTCGGTGAGTGCTTCTGCAATTCTGCTTCTCAATTGAGGCATTGCATTAAATAAAACTTGCTGGAAATAATGCAAAGCATAATCTACTTCGTCTAAAACTGAAGGTTTAAATTGATGCAATTCATCTGTTCTCCACCAAAGTCTTACTTCCTCTTTTAATTGAGTTTTTAGAGAATTTTTTTCTTCGTTTGTTAAAAATTGCTCAACCTGTATTTTTTTTAACAGATTTGCGACTCTGGTTTGCTTATGTCTAATCGTATGTCTTACTATCTCGGTAGGATGTGCAGTAAAAACTAAACGAATGTCCATTTCCTGCAATAACTCCTCTAATTTTCCTGGAGGTACATTTAAGTTCCTCAGCCTATAAAATAATTCTCTAAAAGTTACTGGAGCATTTTGTCTAGCCAATGCTGGAGCAAAAGGATCGAGATTATCGGGAGATTTTTGAACATTCTTATTGGTAAAGCTTTGAATATATCTATCTTCCTCCACTCTTTGTTCCAAAATATTCACTAGTTGAAAATATAATGAGAATGCCCTTGCTGCTGCTATGGATTCTGCTAAATCCATAGAATTTACAATATCAACTATTTCATTTTTAAAATTTTTTGAACTATCACCATCAATTTGTTTTGAATAACTTAATTCTTTAAGCTGTATCAATCTCTCTGCTTGATCTTCTGGGCATTCTTCTCTTAGAACAGATTCCCATAAATCCTCTATTAAAAGACGATTTTTATCTAGTGGATCATTGTTACTTATAAGATCCACGTTATTATTTTTAATCTGTTGAAAAGATTCCATATATTCATTATGTCACAAGTGAAAATTAAAGATTAAATGTTTGTTTAAATAATCAAATACTCTCGTTTTCATTCTTGATCATATCATCGATAGTTATTTGCATTATTTTCTCGATAGAGAGACCTTTTTCATATTGATTTATCCATTTCATAGATTGATTACCTTCTTCTAGCACTTTATAAATAGGCTTCAAAAGTTGTTTCATATTGAATTTTTCTGCGGTGGGTAATAAATCTGATAATAAGTTTTGAATCCATTCACTACATATTACTTTTTTGCCATCTTGCCAATGAATTAACTCTGAATTCAGGCTATCTTTAGCAGCACTAATTTCATTTTGGTCGCATATTTCGGATAATTGATCAATAGAGAAAATACTTGCAGTCAAAGGATCTAAAGTTTTTATATTTTCAAAAAGATGTAAAATCCTTAGTTCTAGCATGGCAGTTATCCCCAGCAACAAATTAATATCATGAACAAAATCACAAATCCTCAATTCCAAACGATCAAGAACTAACGGCCTTTGGGGACCATTTGGTCTAATTGAAGACCAAAAATGCCTGATATTTTGCATATTTTTATTAGATATATTTTCCTCGATCCAATCGATGTAGCAATTATGATTTACAAAAAAAGGTACTTTATTTGGTGTTTTAGGAAACTGAATCCATCTCTGAGAGTGATAATTCGTAATTTTATTATTTAAAAAAGGTGAGCTAGCACTAATGGATAGATACAAAGCAGCCTCACATCTTATCAGTCTGATAGCAGCAAACAGTTTTTCTAAGTCATCTATTCCTATATTTATATGGACACTTGAAGTTGCGATAGCGATTCCGTAATTATCTTCTATAAATTGATGATAAATATTGTCAATCTCAGAGCGTTGAAATTTGATATCATGTTTAAAACAAAGGGTGGATGAAGGAATAATTGTTAACCCTTTATTGTTTAGCCATTTTCTTAAATGTTTTCTTGGAGTTATTAATTTCTCGAATAGAATTTTATATTCTTTTTCAGGAGTTGTTATGTATTCAACATTTCTGTTATCTGGCTCTTTCACAAAATTAGAAAAATTTTTTTCAATATCAGCTGAAACACCAATATGAGAATTTAAAGAGCCTGTAAAAAGTTCCACTTCAAAACCCTTATAAAGATTGTCTTTACTCATTTATTTATACAAGCAGGCTAATGATTTAAGTATCCCCTTAGCTTTATTAATTGTCTCTTGATATTCATTTTCAGGAGAAGAATCAGCAACTATTCCCGCACCAGCTTGTACATATACATTATATTTTCCATCTTTTGAGGGTTTAACTATCATAGTTCTTATTGTAATTGCCGTATTTAATGCACCATTAATATCAATAGATCCGTACACTCCAGCATAAGGTCCTCTAGGATCTGTTTCAAAGTCTTTAATCAATTGCATAGCTCTTATTTTTGGCGCACCAGTTACTGTTCCAGCGGGAAAACATGCCTTTAGCAAATCCCATACGTCAGTCTTCTTTTTTAAGATTCCCTCAACTTCACTCACTATATGCATAACATGAGAATATTTCTCAATAACCATTAAATCTTTAACCACCACAGTACCAATTTCACAAACTCTTCCTAGATCATTCCTTCCAAGATCTATTAGCATTACATGCTCAGCTATCTCCTTTGGATCTTTTAATAAATCCTTTTCTAATTCCAGATCTTGTTGAGGATCATTACCTCTTGGTCTTGTACCAGCTATTGGTCTTAAGCTTGCAACAATCTGACTATTGCTATTTTTTTCAGCTTTAACCATAACTTCAGGACTGGAACCTATCAGATACCAGGAGCCAAAATCAAAGAATGACATGTATGGAGATGGATTAACCATCCTTAAACTTCTGTATAAATTAAAAGGTTCATTATTGACTTCAGTATGAAATCTCTGACTTATAACTATTTGGAATATATCTCCTTTTCTTATATATTCTTTTGCGGAGAGAACTGCATCCTCAAATTCTTTTTTCTTCCAATTACTTTTAATATCTAAATTCAAATTCTCATTTTCATTCCACTCTAAAAACTCGTTTTCTTTGAGAGGAATTTTCATTAAATTTCTAGTTTTATTGATTTTAGAAATTGAGTTTAGATAAACTTCTTCAATAGTAAACTCTTTTGAAGAAGTTGTATCTGCATAAACTACTGCGGTTAAACATCTTTTAATTTGATCAAAAACAACTAACTGATCAAAAAACATCCAAGAACCGTAAGGTATATTGTTATCTTCTATTTCATTGATTGGAACGCTTGGTTCTATTCGATTAATTAATTCATAACCCCAAGAACCATATAACTGTCCAATTGATGGTAATTCATTAAGCATAGATGACTTATATTCCTTTGTCCAAGTTCTTAAAAGTTCAAAGGGATTGCCTTTATGTATTTCAGTTTTTCCATTATTCCAAGTTTTAACTATTTCTTCTCCGTAACAAACTACTTCCCAAAGAGGTTTAGTAGCAACAATACTCCACCTACCTAAACTTTCTCCACCTTCAACGGACTCAAGAAAAACACCATGTGAGTCTTTTTCGGATAATTTCAACCAAGTCGATAATGGAGTCTCTAAATCTGCTGGCCATGTTTGAGTGATAGGTATAAAATTTTTACCTTCTTCGTGAGCCTTAAAAAAACTATCTTTGTGTGAGCTGATCATACTAATAATGTCAACCCAAATTATAATTATATTCTTCTTTTATATCAACTTTGAGGTATTTAATCAAAAGTATTCTTAGTTGTAAATTTCAATCCAGCTGGATTAGGATTCTCACCAATTCTCCTTGGGTTATGGCCGACTATTTCTCTGCCCTCATTAACTTTTTCAGGGAAAACACCATCTTTAGGATGTAAGAATTCAATATCACCACCTGGAAAAATTCTGTAGATTTTAAAGTCCTCAATTCTTGGTCTGAAAGCTCGTAATTGAGTTCCTAGTGCAAGGCATTGTTCTTTTCTCGCGAAGTACATTAAATTATCGCCTTCATGCATAATAGCTGCACCACCGGTGGGCAATTCAAATGCTTGCTCTTTTGAACTATTCCATACAATTGCATATTTTTCTTCAGTTTCTGCTGAGTTTAATAAACCCCCAGTACTTCCTATATGCTTTGGAAATTGACCAACTAAAGTTTCCGTCATTCTAGATTTTGAGTTATTTATAATAAGAAACTTAGCATTCAAATTTTACAAAATTCACAATTGATAGGAAAGTTTCTACATTATTTAATAAATGTAAAACTTATGTCTCATTTTAATTTGAATCTGAAATGGGAAAAAATACTGTCAAACCAGTATCACGCCGATGTGTGACATGCCCTCCTAAACTAGCCAACAACTTTTGAGTGGCATTTTGACTTAGTTGTAAACTACCCGTTTGAGGGTTCCAATTTAAAACAGGTCCTAAATCAGAACCATTGTCTCTGGTTGATCTTTCTTTTTTCTTACTATCTAATTTTTGTACTTTTAGTTGAAGTTTGAGTTTTTGGCCAGCTGGTCTTAATTCCAAAATTAATGTACTACCTTCTTTCAATCCTCTAGTATTTTTATCAATTAATCCCCTTAACATTAATTCTAATTTTTCAGAATCACTTAAAATATGAGGAAGTTGACTGGGGATATCGATCTTTAAAGAAATCCCACGTCGATTCAATTGTTTATTCCATACTGGAGAAAGTTTTTTAAAAATTTCGGCTAAATTAATTTTTGCCAAGTTATTTAATGAAGGCACTTCATTACTTACCAATTCTGCAGCATTAAAGATTAAACCGAACCGATCAATTTGTTCATTACATTCATTATCTATTTGAATTAAACGATTTCTCATTGATTCATCCATATTATATTTTTTCAAAGTAGAACTTATAAGGGTTCTGATTGTTGCTAAAGGCGTTCTTACTTCATGCGAAATAGCACTTAACAATTTTGCTTCAGTTATTTGTACATTTTTTTTATCATTCTTCACATAATTCTTTATGTTGTGGCCTGATCCCAACTTTGCCAATTTTGCTGATAATATTGGCCAGAAAAAAGTTTCAAATTGATTATTAATATTAAGATTACCTAAATTATTGATTACATTACGAAATTTAACTCCTTCCTCCTTATTTTCTTGATTTAATTTCGCATGCATTAATTCAATTGAAATTTTCAAGCTTTCTTCATCACATTTCATTAATAAGGTTTTCTTATCTTTTTCTCCTACGATTGATAATATACATTGAAAATTTGGGGTAATTATCAGCAAAAAAGGTTCATAACCATCTTTTTGACTAAGATTTAGGACTTTGTAATTACTAATTAAATCACAATCTTTTGTTATCTTGGCTGAATGATTGCCTGGTAAAAAACCTGCATTTTCTTTCTGAAAGTATGGGAACCCCTCGGGAGACCATAACCAGCCATGAAGTTGATTAAAAGTTTTTTTATCATTTAGAGCTGGCAAAGGAGAGGCGACCCAAACACCTCCCTGTTGACAATTCTTGGATAGGAACTCTTTTTGAATAACTTCTAAAGAGGCCCACCACATTCTTCTAGAGGTATCATCATCAACATGTATAGTATGAACTCCTTTAATCAAAAGATCTTGAATTTTTTTTATAGTAATTTGTGATTTCATCAACTTCTTAATGATCTAGAACGTTTCAGTATGGATAAGACAAATCCAATAGAAATAAAATTAACTACCAACGATGTTCTACCGTAACTCATAAAAGGAAGAGGGATTCCAGTAACTGGTCCTAATCCAATGGTCATAAATAAGTTAATAATTATTTGGAATAAAAAAGTTGCTGCGATCCCAATAACTATTAGAGATTCAAATTTACTTCTAGCATTTTTTGAAATTTCAATCAGTTTTTGAATCAAAAAAAAGAACAAAAATAAAACTATTATGCATCCCAAAAAACCCAATTCTTCGCCTAAAGCACTGAATATAAAATCAGTATGTTGCTCTGGTATAAATTGCAAATTGGTCAGTTTGCCTTGTAACAAACCAGTCCCTAGGAATCCTCCGGAACCAATTGCAATTTGACTCTGTAACAAATGATATCCACCACCTAATGGATCACTATTTGGATCTAAAAATAATACTAATCTATCTTTTTGATATTCTTTTAAGCCATAATTCCACAAAATTGGTGTCATTTTTGCCACCAGTAAATGAAAGGAAATAACAAGAAAAGAAAAAATAATTTTCTTTTTTGAAGATCTATAAGCAAGATATCCTAGTAATGGAATCCAGAAAATGAGAACATTTGGTAAGGTTAAATACAATATAGAAGTAACAATAGAGAAGACTAATATCAAAATCCACTCTATGGGCATTTGCGACCAATAGAGCATCACACCTGTCAAAAATAATAAAACTAAAGATGTCCCTAAGTCTGGTTGAAAAAAAATTAATAACCAAGGAATAAAAACCACTATTAAGGGTAATACTAAATCTCTAATTGATGAAATTATTTTTTTGTCGAGTACTAAAGCGAGAGTTAATAAAGTGCTCAATTTAGCGACTTCTGAAGGCTGAAAGGAAAAAATTCCCAAGTTTAGCCATCTTTGAGCTCCAGAAACTGAAATCCCCAAAACATAAATCAGACATAAGGATATTAAAGTACACAAATAGAATGGTATCAAATACTTTCTAAGTCTCTCTAACGGTATATAAGAAATAAAAAATGCCAAAAAATAACCTAAAAAACCAGTTAAGATATGACTTGCATAATTCGATACTAAAAAATCTCCCTGAATACTTTTTATTAAAAGACCCGAAATAATAACTAAAAACAGGGGTATCAAAAGTAGTGAAGAAAATAAAAACCCTTTACTAAATTTGTCCTTTTTTTGTAAAAATCCTCTAGTCTTTAATAAAGATATTCCCCTAAACATCAATTATTTATTTACAAATTTATTTTTAATTAATTGAGCTAAATTACCAAATTCAATAGAACTTTCTTTATTTGGCTGGCTTATTGAGATTGGTATTCCTTTATTACTTTCATCAACAAGAGGAATTTCAATAGGGATTTGAGCTAATAATGGTAAATCATTTTCTTTAGCTAATGTTTTTCCACCACCTTTACCAAAAATTTCATATTTTTTACTTGGCATATCTGGCGGAATAAATACTGACATATTTTCTACAATTCCCAATAAAGGTACGCCAAGTTGTTTAAACATTGCTAATCCCCTCCTTGCATCTTGCAAGGATACTTGTTGTGGAGTAGTAACGACAATAGCTCCAGAAATAGGCACAGATTGAGAAAGGGAAATTTGAGCATCTCCAGTTCCTGGTGGCAAGTCAATAACCAAAAAATCAAGATTATTCCATTCAACTTGGTATAGAAATTGACGAATAATGCTATTTAGCATTGGTCCTCTCCATATCACTGGCTGACCTTCTTCTATTAGAAAACCCATTGATACTAAAGAAATTCCATATTTATTTATTGGTATTAACCTTTGATTATTACCACGACCTTCTGTAACCTTTGGATTCTGTTCAGCAACTCCCATCATTGAGGGAGTATTCGGTCCATAGATATCTGCATCCAGCAAACCAGTTTTTAATCCTAATTTAGCTAGAGAACAAGCAAGATTAACTGCTATCGTACTTTTCCCTACTCCACCTTTACCACTGCTAACAGCGATGATATGTCGAATACCTTCAATCTGCTGCAACTCAGTGCCATTACTTTCAGTATTAGATTCTGTTTTAGAAAGATTATTATCTATCTCTATTTGAACATCATCAATATCTTCAAAATCCAGTATTATTTTACGAACCTCTTGCACAATTCTATCTCTCTGAGAATTTGCAAATGATGGTAATGATAGTGTTACGATTACTCTTGGTATAGTTACTCTTACGTTTTTAATCCAAGCCAATTCAATGACATTTTTCTTTGATCCAGCATCTAGAACCTTTTGTAAAGCAAAATTTGCATCTTCTATCGTGGTCATTAAATTTTTAAATATTTTGACAAGGTAGTCGACTGTTTAAAAGATTAAGAACTATGTCGAACTATCAAATAAAAGGAAATAAGCTTCCCTTAAGAGAAATTATAAAGGGAAACTTATAATTAACAAAAAAAATTTTCTTCAAGATTTACTAAATACATGTTCAAAGAACCTCCTAAAAACTCGAGAGAAAAAACTAAAAATCTCTTATTAAGTCTACAAGACAAAATTTGTTCAGGCCTTGAGAATGTAGATGGCAAAGGGAAATTTACAGAAGAATCCTGGCTAAGAGAAGAAGGTGGTGGTGGAAGATCAAGAGTATTGAAAAACGGTTCTATTTTTGAGCAAGCAGGAGTAAATTTCTCTGAAGTTCAGGGGAAAGAATTACCTCAATCAATAATCTCTCAGAGACCTGAAGCAAAAGGGCATGAATGGTTTGCGACAGGAACTTCTATGGTATTGCATCCTAAGAATCCTTATATTCCTACAGTTCATCTGAATTATCGGTATTTCGAAGCTGGTCCTGTTTGGTGGTTTGGCGGAGGTGCAGACTTAACTCCTTTTTATCCTTATCTATCTGATGTGAGAAATTTTCATAAAGAGCATAAAAAAGCTTGTGAAAAAGTTGATAAAGATTTACATAAAGTTTTCAAACCATGGTGTGATGAATATTTCTTCTTGAAACATAGAAATGAATCTAGGGGTATAGGCGGTATTTTTTATGATTATCAAGACGGTTCAGGCAATATTTATAGAGGAAATAATCAAAATGGAGAGGCATCAAAAGCTTCACAAAATATTGGCAAATCTAATTTAAATTGGAATGATTTATTTTCTTTAGCGGAAAACTGTGGACATGCATTCCTCCCTTCATATCTGCCAATCATTGAAAAAAGGGTTGCTCAAAAATATACATCGAAGGAAAGAGAATTTCAGCTATATAGAAGAGGTAGATATGTCGAATTCAATTTAGTTTGGGATAGAGGGACGATTTTTGGATTACAAACAAAGGGAAGAACTGAATCCATACTAATGTCATTACCTCCTTTAGCTAGATGGGAATATGGATATCAAGCTAAAAAGGGTTCTAGAGAGGAATTTCTAACGTCAATTTTCACAAAACCCCAAGATTGGTTAAATGATCAAGATTTAGAGAAATTCTGTATGGAAAATAATATTTTTGATTAAATAATTATCAAACTTCTTTTGAGATGATTTTAAATAGGAGTTTTAAATAAAGAACCGTCGCTTTTCAATTGAAGTTTTTCTCCAAGTTCATTTTCTAAAGAGATTAATTCATCCCTATGAGCTCTTAATCTCATTAGAGTTGAATCATTATCATTTTCGTTGATCAATCTTAATTCAAATTTCTCCTCTCTTGCTGATTTTTTAAAATAAACAATACCAGAAAGAGGACCACCAATTAACCCTAAAAGGATAGGCCACCAATTTAATTCTGGATATATTTGAATAATTACTAATCCCAAAGCGCAAGATCCAAAACCACCAAGAAAACCTAAAAAAATTGCTAAAAATTTACTAGAAACAACTTGTCCCTTAAATATTAAAATTCTTTTTTCAAAGTCTCCTCCCGTTTGCTTCCATCCCCTTAAATTAAGCCATTCATATAAACCATTTAAAACCTTAACTGAATTTTGAGAAGATGAAATCTCGACAATGGTAGTTCTATCTTTACTTGAAGCTCTAAGAAAAAAAAATAATCCTATAGCGAGAAGAATTGTCAGCAATAATGTTGAATTTAAGGAATAGGACATTAAATAAATTTTTTATAGTAATTCGAGAATAAAAATTAAAGTTACATCATATTATAATTTTTGTGATTTATTCTGTAAAATAATTTTATTGGATAAAAAATTTTCATTAAATAAAAAATCTAAATAATATCCCAAATTTTAAATGACTTTAAATACTTAATTAAATATGTCTATTGAAAATAACAATATTGAACTTCTTTATAGTGATTTAACAGCAGATTTATACAATCTTTATAAAAAATCATCCTACCTAGCCATTGACACTGAAGCAATGGGTTTAATTCATGGAAGAGATAGATTGTGTTTAGTACAAATATGTAATGAATTCAAAATAACATCCTGTATAAAAATAGAACTCAATACATCTTCTTCTCCTCATTTAAAAGCACTTCTTGAAGATGAAAAAATTACTAAAATTTTTCACTATGCGAGATTTGATATCGCAGCACTAAAATGCAAGCTTGGAATTAATACAAAGAATATTTTTTGTACAAAAATTGCTAGCAAATTGGCAAGAACATATACAAATAAACATGGTTTAAAAGATTTAATTAATGAATTATTAGGCATAGAATTAGACAAACGCTCACAAAGCAGTGATTGGGGTAGCAACGAAGATTTAACAAAAGATCAATTGAATTATGCCGCAAATGATGTGAGATATTTAATTGAAGCAATGCATAAATTAAAAGTTATTTTAGAGAGAGAGAATAGATATGAATTAGCTCAAAAATGTTTCAAAACAGTTGCAGTTCATGCTGATTTAGACATACTTAAATTTTCAAATATATTTGAACATTAAAAATCAATCTTCTGTTAAAAAATTATCTTCATCATTAATAGTTTCCATAAGCTTATCAAGTATTCTTGAAGAACTTAATTTATCCCCTTCATTTTTTTCGCAAATTTCTAAGACATTTTGAGCAACTTGTATTTTATCTTGAATAGTTTTGGAGCCTTCTTTTGCAATTTGAATTTCTACTTTCTTTTTAGCAGAGGATAAGCTTACGCTCATAAGCTTTGCAATCTCTGCGCAAATTTTTAAATATTGCCGATCATTTATTGGGTACATAGAAAATTTAAAACGCCAGTGCCATTTACTAAGATAACAAATGAGAGTTAATTGAATCTACAATTTTCTTACTTGCACCAGAATAACCCATTCTTTTTTTTCCAATTTTCGCTTGCTCTAATCTATAAACTTTTTCTCTCAAAAGTAAACTTAAACGTTTTAAAAGAATTTTTTTATTATTACAGACTAAAACACTACCTCCTAATAATCTTGATTGCCTTTTTGCAAATGATTTTGTGAATTGTGGTCCAGATCCAGGAAGAGAAAGAGATGGAATTCCTAGGCCAGCAATTTGCTCTGTAGCAGTGCCTGCATTAGACAATCCAACCTGTGCCATACTGGCCCATAAATTGAATTTACCTTTTCCAATAACTACATATTGATCTTTCTTTTGCCAGACTGAATCTTCATCAATCAAAAATTGAACTTTACTCTGTTTTGTAAAACCATATTTAATTAAACAACGTTGAATATTAATCACATTCGCATTAGTGCTCAAAGGGAAAAGTATTACCAAATCACTAGGGAAATTAAAATCTTGCAAACAGTCAAGAAAATTATCAAGATTTCTTAATGCTTCTGGGTATCTACTTCCAACTAATAAAATTATTCTTTTGAAGGAAATAATATTTGATATCTTGTCATTGTTTGCATAAACAAAATCCATCATTGGATTACCAAAGTATTGTGCATGAATATTTTTTATACTCAAATTATTAGCGGTGATTTTATCTCTCATAATTAAATTTTTACATCTTGGAGATGTCATTAAAAACATTTCCCATGGGTCCCATTCGGAACCTTTCAACTTATGATAAAAGTCGCTTAAAGCCCAACCTGGTCCGCTACTCCAAGTATAGTCACTTTTGGGAGTCCCAATAAAACTAAATTCGCATTCTGAACTCCATGCATAAAGTAATGGTAGAAAATCACCTACTGCAATAATTTTGCAGTTATGCTTTGACTTTTGTTTTACAATTAAAAAATTTCTTAAATTATCAATTAAAAATCCTGCAAACAAATCAAGCAAAAATCCCTTCAGACTTTGATTACTAAAACCTCCACTAGGCAGCTCTTTTAAATATCCTATTTTACGAAAATTCCTAGATTTTATGGAATTAAACACATCTCCATTTCCAACTAAAGGCAAAACTTCAATATTTATATTTTTTATTTTTTTTAAAAATCTTTTGATTATTTCTAATACGATTACATCTTCTCCATGGCCATTGCATATAAATAATATAGAATGAGACAACTTGCTGTTAAGATCATAAAAAGATTCAATTGGATCTTTTTCGGCGGCATGGCCAAGTGGTAAGGCAGAGGATTGCAAATCCTTTATCCCCAGTTCGAATCTGGGTGCCGCCTTCTTTAATTTTTTTACGCATTTAATAATGAAGTGTTCGAGGAACTTCAATTTCAAATAAAGGGTTAAAAGTTTCAATTAATTATTTATATATAGCAAAATAACCTTTTCTTCATTATTGATAAATCTTACCTTATATATTCATTTGTAAATAACATTATATTGATTTATTAATTATTTTCATCAGATTATTTTCTGTATTCAAATGAACTATTTTTAGTAATCATTATCTGCTACACACATGCCTAAACATCTAACGCCGTTTGATGCTGTCCTTTTACAATGATTACATAAAATAGGATCTTTATTTGAAGGAAGATTGTTTTCTGAACTATTTTGCAGCTTTACAATTATAAACTTTTGTTTTGAATCAAATAGCGCCATTCTTGGGTACATTATTTGAATCGATACTAACAACAATTGAAGGCTTTGAGTTTGAGGAGGGAATATCCATGATTTTTACAGTTTCTTTTGGCTCTTCTGTAATTTGATTTTCCTCAACACTCTCATCTACTGCACATGCTTCAAGAGCCTCTCGAAGAAGTGAATCAAAAGTTGCTCCTGGCAATCTATGTCTAGCAACCTCAAGAAAAGTTCTTGGTAAGGATTCAGAAGCAGCATCTCTCAATGCAGGATTATTCTTTCTATGTTCTTGTTCTTCCTCTATGGATTTAATAAACCTAAGTGTGACATCTCTTTTGGTAGAGGCTTTTATCAGAGTGTCATTTTCAGGATTGCTAATATTAGGCTCATTTTCAAGATCACTAAGCCTTTTTTCCAAACTATTCAAGACTTCATTAGCTTCTTTACTGATATGAGCTAATTGGCCATCGGATAAGTTAGGTAAATCAGCCACGAAAACTTTTCCATGATCCCTTAATGTCAAAAAAGTAGGCCTTGGGCCTTGAGCCTGTCGAGCACCAGAATCAGAATTATTACCAAGTGGTCTTTTAGGAGGTGTAGGACCAGCTGAACTACGTCTACGTGTAATTCTTTGATTATTTGCAAAAGGCATTGAATTAAAGGTTAAATCTTAATACTTAAATTTCCGATATAACTCGGCGGTAATTTTATTATATTACACCTAACTTTTTCATTTGTGTACAAAAACAAATTTTTAAAATTCAAAAAAAATATACTGATAAAAATTTAAGTAATAATTTCAGGCAACAATTTATTAATTTTTGAATTATTTTTGCGAACTATCTTTCCAATCTCCCAACTATGGATGTCATTATCCTTACAAATATTTAATATTGAATCTTTAAATTTTTCATCAATAATCAAACAAAATCCTACTCCAAGATTGAAAGTATTCCAAAAATCTTTTTCAGGAATCATCCCTTTTTCTTTTAAGAATTTAAATAATATTGGTATATCCCAAGAATTGATATCTATATATGGAATAAAATCAGAAGGGATACATCTTGGAAGATTCTCTGGAATTCCTCCACCAGTAATATGAGACATTGCCTTAATTTCTATATTCTCAGATAAAATTTGGTTAATTACATTATTGTAGATTTTTGTAGGTTTCAATAATTCATCATAAAAATTTAAGTGTGAAACTTTTTCAAACTCTTTCTCTATTTGATTATTGTTTTGAATTATTTTTCTTACTAAGCTAAATCCGTTACTATGAACTCCATTACTTTTTAAAGCAATTATTAAATCATTTTCAGATACTTTTTTGCCACTAATAAGCTTATCCTCATCAACTATACCAACACAAAATCCTGCCAAGTCATATTTATTCTTTGAATAAAATCCGGGCATTTCTGCAGTTTCTCCGCCTAGTAATGAACAATTATTCTCTCCACAGCCATATGAAATTCCCTGAACAACCTGCAATAATTGTTTCTTATCAAGCTTGCCAGTAGCAATATAATCCAGAAAAAATAAAGGTTTTGCACCGCTAGTAATAATATCATTCATGCACATAGCAACCAAATCAATACCAACCTCAAAGTGAAAGTTTTTACTTTGAGCTAATTCTAATTTTGTTCCAACACCATCAGTTCCAGAAACTAGGACTGGTTTTTTACAACTATCGAGAGGAATTCTAAATAAACCTCCAAATCCACCAATACCCTCAATCACATCAGATGTATGCGTTCCTTCAACTGCCTGTTTAATTTCGGAAACAAATTCTCGCCCAGCTTCTATATCAACACCTGAAGTTTTGTAATCCATGAAATAAAAATGATAGACTTTCCCTATATAGATATTCCTCCGAAGATTGCTTTTGTCCAGTAATTATTTATCAAATAGATTTATTTTTTAAAAACAAAGTGAAGAAAGTAATCATAAGGAAAACTGAAGAAATAGAAAATTGGAGGAGAAATATAAATAGTGATATTAACTTTATTCCAACAATGGGTAATCTTCATAATGGACATATAAAACTAATATCAACAGCCAAAAAAGACAATACTAATGTTAATTTAGTAAGTATTTTTGTAAATCCTCTTCAATTTGATGACAAGTCAGATTTAGAGAATTACCCTAAAACAATTGAAAATGATATTAAAATCTCCTTTGCAAATGGCGCAGATGTCATCTTCATCCCAAGTACTGAAGATATATATCCAACGAATAATAAAAGTATTAAATTCCTGAAAGCTTCAATAGAATTATCTTCTGCATTATGTGGATTAAATAGAAGTGGACATTTTGATGGCGTTTGTACAGTAGTTTTTAGATTACTTAATCTCATCAAGCCAAAAAATCTTTATTTAGGAGAAAAAGATTGGCAACAACTTTTAATATTAAAAAATCTTGTCCTTACAAAGAAATTAAATGTTGCTATTAGATCTATTCCTACACAGAGAGATTTTGATGGAATTCCTTTAAGTTCTCGTAATGTACATTTATCAAAAAACGAAAGAAAATTAATTAAATTTTTTTCAAATGAATTATTAATAGCAAAAAAAAATTTTCAACAAGACAAAAAGATCAGCTTAAAAGAAATAATTAAAAATCTGTCAGCAGAAAAAATTTCAATTGAATATTTAGAACATTTACACCCGCATACCCTCCAACAAGCAAGATCTGAGGATAATATTTCGATACTGGCTGGTGCGATAAGATGTGGAGAGACAAGATTAATTGATCACGTTTTTTTAATGAAAAGAAAGCCAATTATTGCAATTGATGGCCCTGCAGGGTCAGGCAAAAGTACTGTTACAAAGTTAATAGCGAAGAAACTTAAACTTTTATATTTAGATACTGGAGCAATGTATAGAGCATTGAGTTGGCTCTTAATAAAAGAAAATATTGATTATAAAAAAGAAAAAAACTTGCAGAAAATTCTTAAAAATATTTCTATTGTTTTCAAGTCAAATGAAAATTCAAATCAGGATGTTTTTATTAATAACTACTGTGTTACTGAAGAAATCAGGTCGCAAGAGATAAGTTCCATCGTGTCTAAAATTTCCTCAATTAAAGAACTGAGAAAATTCTTAGTAGAAGAACAAAGAAGAATTGGAGAATCAGGCGGGCTTGTAGCTGAGGGAAGAGATATAGGAACTACTGTTTTTCCCGATGCAGAACTTAAAATATTTTTAACTGCAAGCATCGATGAAAGAGCAAAAAGAAGAAAATCTGACAAACAAAGTAAAGACTCACAAGAAATAGACCTTCATACATTAAAGGAACTTATCAAGAAAAGAGATTTTGAAGATTCTAATAGGGAAATTTCACCTCTAATAAAAGCGAATGACGCAATAGAAATTATTACTGATGGATATTCAATTCATGATGTCGTAGATAAAATTATTGATCTTTACAATGACAAGGTTCCTAAAGAGACTCAGATCCAATAAATTCAAGAAATACTTTCCAAGAAGCCACTTACAGAGTCTTCTAAAATATCAAGAACATAATCAAATCCCTCATCACCTCCAAAATATGGGTCAGGAACTTCTTGCTCATTAAAAATAGATCTAAAATTTTGTATTTTTTTAATTGATGAAAAATCAGATATAGATGTTATATTTTTAAGATCTTGAATATTTCTGAAATTTGAGTCGTCCATAGCGAGAATATAGTTAAATTGGTCAAAATCTTTGCTAGTAATTTGACGAGCCCTACTTAATATATTGATATCTCTTCTTTCTGCCGCAATTCTCATTCTAGAGTCAGCTTTTTTTCCAATATGCCAACTCCCAGTTCCAGCAGAATCTACAATAAAGGCATCGGTTAATCCTTTCTTTTCAAGTAAATTTATAAAAATAGCTTCTGCAGCAGGAGACCTACAAATATTTCCCAAACATACAAAAAGAACAGAAATTTTTTTCATATGATTTCAAATTTACACAATTATAAGACTTTTAAGTAGTAAATAAAACTTCTTTAATTAAAGATTCAGTAAATTCCTTTCCAAACAAACTCGATAACATGGGCCTTGCGGGATCGTTATCTCTTCTATATTTCAAATAATTGTTTTGACCATTTATTAATTCTTTTTGCAGATCGATATTAGCTTCCTTGCTTTCGAAAAGAATTTCCAAATACAAAGTTAGATATTCTTTGAATGAATTATAAAGCTGATTAGCAATTAAAAAATCACTCCTTTCTTCTTTTGGTAATTTTGACCAGATTACTCCCGGAGAAAAAAATCTAGCCACATCTGGAGACATTTTTTCAGCTATTGGGAGTGATAAATGACAACGAGTTTTGAGTTTTGTAAGTTTTTCTAATAACTCATTATTGTATTGATTTTCTATTTTTAATGAAGGCTGGAAATCCAATACTAATAAATGACTATTTGGTAAAGAAACAAAATCTACTCCAAAAAATGGAACGTTATAAATAGTATTTGGGATAATTAAGAAATTTAAAACAGAATAATTTGGACTATTAATACAAACTGCTCTTGCAAATTTAATTCTTTTTTTATGCGTTACGCCCCAAGTAGAAAGATTCACATTTTTTTTTGATTTTTTTGAACCATAAGTTGAATCTTTGTAAGAATATTCAGAGGGTAGTATTTTTTCTAAACAGTTATATTTACTTAAATTATTAATTAAATTTTTTAGAAAATTATGCCACCTCCAGTCTGGTCTATAAAAAATAGTATCTTGTATTAACATTCAATGAATAACCTCATTATTTAATGTAAAAAGAAATTTATTAATAAATCGTTTTGTCCATTGTTCTCCAAAAAAAGATTTAAACAATTTATCTGCAGGGTCTTTTTCTAAACTGTATTTATCATATTTAATTTGATTAATCTTTATTTCTTCTGCAGTTAGAAATTGATTAACAGGATTCAATTTATAAATGTTCAAATAATTATTTACAAATAAATGGAATATATTATTTAAATCTCTATCAAGGTTTAATTGATTTCCTCTACAAATAATCACCCATGGGGAGAAATACTTTTTTGAATCATAGATATTCTTCATTTTATTATTATCAAATGCAGAATATTTTTTCTTAATATTGCCTAGACTTGAACAATATTTCTCAAGATACTTGCCTTCTTGAATTAACGGTTGATAATCGAGAATTGCTAATAACTTTTGAGAAGTTCCAAACCATAGAATATCAGCTCCTAGTATAGGCACTTCACTATCAAAATTTGGATATGCGACCGTATTAAACACTTGTAGTTTTTTGCCACCGTCTAATCTGGTTATTCGCCACTTTCTATATTCTGGAGATTTAAAAAGCCAATTTTTAATAATATAATTTGAGTCTTTATTATGATTTTCTTTAAATTCGCTAGATATTTGCACTTCATGACCATTTAATTCATCAATATTGGTTTTAAGGAAATCAACTAATGAATCAAACATAAATATTAGGTCTCCGTGCTTCCCTTCCTAACTTTTTTTGTAATGTAATTGAATACAATCTTGCCTAAAACAGCAATCAAGTTACCTTCAAGCTCCTTAAACATTTTCATATTGTAAGTAAAAGCTTGATTAGCTTCATCAATAATTTGATCAGCAGTCTTTTGATTTATTGGAAGTTGATTCAAAGTAAGGGAATATTCTTCCTTGAATTTCTTTTCGTCAGCAATTAATTCAAATTCATAAAAATTTAAACCATCATTTCCCTGCAAATTTAATGCTTTTTTGGCGATCCTTTTCAAAATTTGACCACCAGATAAATCTCCTATATAGCGTGTGTAGTGGTGCCCAACCAATAACTCTGGTGAATTTTGTGCAATCTCACGGATTCTTTCAACGTATTCTTTTGCTGAGTGAGAAATATTAATTTCATTCTTCCAATTATCACCAAAATAAAATTTAAGATCAGTTTCAAGGGTTTCTTTCCTGAATAATGATTTAAAACCAATAGGTTTTATTACCGGATGTTCCTCATGGACCAATCTTTCAATTTCTTCTTCCATAGCCTCATAAACAAAATATAAATCACTAATTAATTTTCTATAAGATTTTTTTTCAACAACTCCTTTTAAAAAACAAGCCACAAAGCCAGTATTTTCTGCCATAGTATGGGATTTTTTTGTCCCTTCTCTAAGTTGTCCTGCAAGAGCGACTGCCATATATTTTTAATTAATTTTGTAAGTGTATTTAATCTACAAGGAAAATACATAAAACAGCTAATTTTTGTTACCCGCTGATGTTGTAGAGAATAACTTATAAAGTTCTTTACAAACCAAAAAAAGATTATCTTTCTGGGCCTTTTGAGGTAAATGAGTACCAGTCATTTCCCAGTCTCCGATGGTAGCTACTCTCCATCTCTCCGAGGGAACAATCATCCCTCTCATTATTATTCCTAACAATTTCGGTACTCTGTTATTGTTATCATTTTCAATTCTTAATTGTAAGAGTATTGCTCTACATTCAATAAGAGGACTCCAACCAGGGAAATGAAACGCAAAATCAATAGTATCATGCATGGATTCATTATTTGAATTTTCCCAGGGACTAAAGTTTACGCTTGCATCTGGAAAATATTTCCTAAACAAAGCTGCTGTAGAAGCAATTTTATTAGCTATTTCAACATTACTTACATTTGAACTCGCATTCATAAATAGCTATGTGTTTTTTAGAAAATGACATAATTTCATTTAACTTGCTTATTAACTACTTTTTCTTTTAATAAAGATGTTGAAATGCTGATCAACAAAGTATTCTCTATTCACATTTGAGTAAGAAATTTCTAGCTTTTAAAGAAAATAACTCATCACAAATTACAATACGAAGAACTTAAATGAGTTATCTTTAATTATTAAATCAATGCTATGCCAAAATTTGAAAAATTAAATTTACCTAATGAAGGAGAGATAATAACTTTTACAAAAGGCAAGCCGAATGTTCCTAATAATCCAATTGTCCCGTTTATTAGGGGTGATGGAACTGGAGTTGATATATGGCCAGCAACTCAAATTGTTCTTGATGAAGCGATTAAAAAAAGCTATGGAGATGAAAGAAAAATTAATTGGTTTAAAGTCTATGCAGGAGATGAAGCTTGTGAACTTTATGGAACATACAACTATCTCCCTCAAGATACTATTGAAGCAATTAAACACTTCGGTGTAGCCATCAAAGGTCCCTTAACAACTCCCATCGGAGGAGGTATTAGATCTCTCAATGTTGCTTTAAGACAAATCTTTGATTTATATAGCTGTGTTAGACCGTGCAGATATTATTCAGGAACTCCCAGTCCTCACAAAAACCCTCAAAATTTGGACGTTATTGTTTATAGAGAAAATACTGAGGATATCTACATGGGAATTGAATGGGAAGCAGAAGATCATAATTGTCTTGAATTAATTAATCACTTAAATAACGTTGTAATACCAAATAGTAAAAATATAAAAAATAGGTCAATTCCAAAAGGGTCTGGAATTGGAATAAAACCAGTTAGTAAATCAGGTAGTCAAAGGCATATTAAAAAGGCTATTGAGCATGCTAAAAGATTATCTGGAGATAAAAGGCATGTGACTCTTGTACATAAAGGTAATATCATGAAATATACCGAAGGTGCTTTTAGAGATTGGGGATATGAATTAGCAGTAAATGAATTTAGAGAAGACTGCATTACGGAAAGAGAAAGTTGGATTTTAGATAATATTGAGAAAAATCCAGAAATTACAATTGAAAATAATGCACGGAAAATCGAACCAGGTTTTGACAAGCTTACTAATAATAAACAGGCATTTATCTGCGAAGAAATTAAAGAGGTTATTGCCTCAATTTCACATTCCCATGGAGATAGTAAATGGAAAGAGCTAATTCTTGTTGATGATCGGATAGCTGATAGTATATTTCAACAAATTCAAACAAGACCTCAAGAATATTCCATTCTTGCAACCCTAAATCTTAATGGAGACTATGTTTCTGATGCGGCTGCGGCAATAGTTGGTGGCCTAGGTATGGCTCCTGGTGCAAATATTGGTGATAATGCAGCAATTTTCGAAGCAACGCACGGTACTGCGCCAAAACATGCAGGATTAAATAAAATTAATCCAGGCTCAGTAATTCTTAGTGGTGTAATGATGCTTGAATATTTTGGTTGGGATGAAGCAGCTAATTTAATTACTAAAGGTTTAAGTAAGGCAATAGAGCAAAAAAAAGTCACCTATGATCTAGCACGTTTAATGGAACCTAAAGTAGAACCGTTATCCTGCAGCAGTTTTGCTGAAGAAATTATCTCAAATTTCTAATTTTAAAATTATTTTTATTTTCCAAAACTTTCCATATATTAACGAGTGAATCTTTAGTACCAATGTTTCCAGGATGTGTAACGATAGGAAGTTTTTTATCATTTTTTAAGTTGTAAGTCACCACAGAAATGCCTTTAAAAATCTGTCCCTCAAGATAAACATAATCTGCGTTAAGTCCATTACTAAGAATCACATTTGTTGTTATTCCACCTTTTGAAATCAAATATCCTATTTCATACTTCAAATCTGCGACTAATTCAGCAATAAAAAAAGCAAGTGAATTATAAAATTTTAATAGTTCAGAATAATCTAAGGACATAAATTTTCTTGAAGTAAACAATACAGGAGTTTTTCCGTTCTCAAAAGAAAATCTAATTTCTTTCAAAAATTTGTTTTTGAACAAATTCCTTCGCTTATGATTTTTCTCTGATGAAGTAATTTTAAAGAATTCAAAAACATCTAATTCAATTGGCTTGCAAGTAGTTATTTCTAATAAATTTTTCAATTGTATTGTTGAAAGTTCAACATAAGATCCAACAATTACCAACCCAGGAAGAAACCTTTTTTCTTTATTTCTTATTCTTAAATTAGAAAAAAATGTCTCACCCTGAGGAACGCTTTTTGCCTCAGAAATTGAACTTATAAAACTTGCAGCAGTTCGAAAAAGGAATTTTTTTTGTTTAATTAATTTTTTAATTATTAAAGAAAATTTTTTTAGTTGAGAATAATTTTCTACATCTACAATTACATGTTTATTATTCTTCAAATTCGTTAGTGTTTTAAAAACGATGTTATTTTCTTCATCATTAAGAATTTCAAGATCTGACAAAAAAAGATTTTGAATATCATCTAAATTTATTTTCGATTTACTCTTCTGAAATAACAGATTCTTGATATTACTTGTCTCGTATCCAAAAATTTTATCTCTTGCAAAAATTGTTTGATTAATAGGGGTTTTATCAACAAAGTGTGATCCATTAATTGTTAATCTTTTACCCTCTATAAAAGCTGGTATATGAAAAGTAGCATCAAAAGGACCTAAGCAACTATTAAGGGCATTTGGCTCTAAAAAGTTATGTCCTCGAAGAGTAGAATCACCTCTACTTATAAAAATGATTTCTTCTTCATAAACATGAGAAGCCATAACGGTCTTAAGATTTTTGCAAATTTCTTCTATTGTTAATTTCGCATCATTTTCCGATAGTGACCTTGTATTAGCTAAAATAAAAAATAAATTAGATTTAGATTCAAAACCTTTGACTAGAGTTGAGCAGTCCCACTTAAGAAGTAATAAGCAATCATGAACAGTTTGAGAGCCAGTTGGATCATCATCTATAACAACAAATTTCATAATTATTGCATAATTACTTAAGAGATTTTATTTGTATTGATGCATTAAACCTTTGACTATCATTTGAAGGAATCATAATGTTTCTGAATCCATCAACAAAAGAATTTCGTGGACTAGTCCAAGGTTCAAGACATATCATTCTTCTTGGAGGATCACTCCAAATAACACCTAGGTCAAACGGATATGGATGATTTAAAGTTACCTGTCTTTTAAAGATTTTATCTCGAAAAGCACTCCTACCAGAAGTATACATAAGTAGATCAACTCCTAAACTAATATTTTTTAATTCATCAAGAGTATTACTTATGATGTTTTTTTCTTGATTCTGACAATTAAGTGGATTATCAATAAACTCTAAATTCTTGAAATCCGAAACATTAAAATAAGGATGCAATCCAAAATTTATAGGCATATTAATTTCTGTTTTGTTGTGAATCGTAATTTCAAATTCTAAACAGTGAATCTTTAAGGTAATGTCTATTCTTAGTTCGAAATCGAAAGGATAATATTTCTTGGTTTTTTTAGATTCATTTAAAAATAAACATAAAGATTTATCATTTTTATTAAAGGAGTATTGCCATTGCAAATCCCTAGCAAAACCATGTTGCATTAACTGCAAATAATCTTTGCCAAATACTGAACTAGAGCTATTGAGATTTCCACAAATTGGAAACAAGATTGGAATGCCTCCCCTAATACTTTTTGTCTTATCCATAAATCTTTTTTCATCGAAATAAAGTATCTCTTTTCCATCTGAAACCCAATTCGTAATAACACCTCCTCTTTCAGGACAAAATTTAATATGGTTATTTTGATCTAATTGAAAGACAAAAATTCCTTGGTCTTTATTAAATAATTTAATTTGCACAACTTTTACTTAAAGAGAATCAACCCAATCCAAAATATGCTGATTAACTAATTCAGGTATTTCATCATGAGGACAATGTCCAGCATCTAGAATGATTTCTTTTGTATTCTTTGGTGTAAATTTTTTATATAGATTTCTTTTCTTTGGAGTATTCATCCAAGGATCTTTGCCTCCCCAGAGCAGTAATAATGGTGAATCGAGTTTTGCAAATAATTTATCTAAGGGCAATCCCTGAGGACCTGAGGGATTAAATACACTTCTAAAAACATTAAAAGCGCCGTAATCTAGAGAAGGCTTTCTGATTGATTCAACTAAAAAATCATCAACATTCTTCTTATCAACATAAACTTGATTCAAAGTTTTTTTAATATTTTTTGGATTTCTCATATTCTCAAAAATCAAACGTTGAAGAACAACATTTTTCAAAAAGATGCCGGCAACTGTTTCAATTGAAGTTTGCAGCATATTCTTTTTGATAGTTTTTTCTTCACTAAAATATCCTGCAGCATTAAGTAATATAACTCCTGCGTTTAGTTCATTTAATTCTGAACCAGCTGCTAATGCTGCATAACCTCCTAATGAATTCCCAACAACAATTGTAGGTTTTTTTATTTTCTCTTTTACATAAGAGACAACCTGATCTTTCCATAAAGATCCTGAGTATTCAACATCTTGAG
>QCLW01000016.1 GCA_003214235.1 Prochlorococcus sp. AG-418-F16 | reverse complement strand
CCGAGATTTAAATTAACTATCCCAGATCCTCCAAGATTATTAAATAGCTTAGTTGATTTAAAAAATTGAACAAAAATAAGAATGTATAGTACAGAATTAGAGATAAATTTTTTTGGTAATGAATCCAATAAAAAAAGTAAACTTAATAGGATACAAATACTGAAAAAGAATATAAATAATTTCAAAATATTTCTTGTAATTGCAGGCACTAATACATCTCAAATTCCAGGAATTTCTGCTGCAGGTATTAATGCAAAGTCAAGGAGAATAACTGCGCTCGCTGATGCAGAATTTTTGCTTAAGGGCGCTTCAAAAGATCATAAATATAAATTGCCTCTTCTTAATGCAGGAGTAACTCCGGCCCTAATCAGTCATGTTTGTTCAAAGCTTATAAATATTTATCCAGTTATTGTTCCTCTGGGAATAGGAACAAAGCCTTATTTTAATCATTTGGTTGTAGAAGATAGAAATTTGGGCCCATCAAATTGTCTTACTACTGGTAAATCGATGGCTAAAGAGAGAGTTTTAAATCTCTATGAAAAAGGTCTTGCTATAGGAAAATCCTTAAAACAACCAGTTTTAATTGCTGAATCTGTACCAGGGGGTACTACTACTGCTCAAGCAGTAATGGAAGCTTTTGGTTTGCGGGTGTCTAATTTAGTAGGGAGTAGTTTATTTAAGGCTCCAAGAGAACTGAGAAGACAAGTAGTTAAAAGAGGACTATTCAATGCAAATCTCAACGCTGATTTCGACTCTTTTGATGTTGTCGCGGCGGTAGGTGATCCTTTCCAAGCTTTCTCAATGGGGCTATTAATTGGTTCCAGGTTAGCAAACCAACCTGTAATATTATCTGGCGGAAGTCAGATGTTAGCGGTCATTTTGCTTATATTAGAATTTTTAGATGGAAAAAATAAAGATGAATTTATTGAAGATGTTTTTATTGCGACAACTGGTTGGCTTGTGAAAGATAATTCTCTAAATGATTTAGTAAATCTAATTAATGAAAAATATGATGTCAAATTATTAGGTTTAGCCAGTCCTTTAAATTTCAAATCTTCAAAATACAAAGAATTGAGGGATTATGAATTAGGTCATGTAAAAGAAGGTGTAGGTGCTGGTGGAATATCATTGCTTGCTTTCTTAGATGGATTTAAAAATGAAGAAATAGTTTCATTATGTCAACAAAATCTGGAAATAATGAAGGGCTTAGGTCAAATTTCTTTAGAGA
The DNA here is from genome assembly GCA_003214235.1 of Prochlorococcus sp. AG-418-F16. Lineage (GTDB taxonomy): Bacteria > Cyanobacteriota > Cyanobacteriia > PCC-6307 > Cyanobiaceae > Prochlorococcus_A. Next base: position 29,701 of record QCLW01000016.1, on the reverse strand, counting down.
AGGATTGCTGAATGTTCTCAAGATTTGCAACTAGAAGAGAATTTTTAAATTGTGGTAAACTTTCGCTTTTATTTTTCTTAAACTCTTGCAGTAATCTTCCTAATAAAGTAAAAATTGCATTACAAAATTCTTTTTATCCAGAATCTTTTAAAGATACGATTCCAAAAGATTGGAAGCAGGAAAAAATTAATTTTGAAAATATTCGGCTACAAAAAAATAGAAACACAATTTTAAATTCTGAATTTACTTTAATAAATGATGGATGGATTTCTAGTATAGATTTTTCAGAATTTGAAAAAATAAATGAATATGGACTGTTCGAAAATTTGGATAAGAGATCGATAGATTTTTTGGAAAGTTTTAATCAAAATCAGAGAAGTAAATTATTTCCTATTGGCGTAGTACCCTATGCAATTATCATTAAAAATAATAAAGAATTAATAAATTCAGCCAGAACTTCTTGGGATTTTCTTCTTTCTAAAAAATTAACTGGGAAAATTATTTTTCCACAAAGTCCCAGAATAATATTGTCAATTGCTCAAAAAATTAATTCATCTAATTCTTTAAAAAAACTCAAAAGCCAAGCGATGTTATTTGATGATAAAAATATGCTCAATTGGTTGATTAATTCTGATGCTAGTGTCGCAATAGTTCCTTATAGTCTTTGTTCAAAATATTTAAAAATAGATCCAAGGCTTTCTTTAGTTTTCCCAAGCCAAGGCGTACCTTTGATGTGGCATTTTCTACTTAGTCGATCAAATCTAAATAATGCAATAATAATTAAATGGATTAAATCTTTAGAAAATAAATCAATAGTAGATAAATTAGTAAGCCAGGGTTGGTATTTACCATTCAATAGTGATTATTTGCAAAGTAAATATAAATCTGAAATGTTACCCATCTCAGGACCTTCTGAGAAATGTTGGGAAAATAGTTGGTCTTTCCCTGTACTAACAAATGAACAAAAAGTTAATCTTAAAAATTTCTGGAATGAGTCCTTATCCCCATAATCTTTTTGTAGGATTTTCAATTAATAAGTTATGAGTTTCCTTTAATAAATTTGGTATATCTAATTTAGTAGGACATTTAGGAACACATTTATTACATTCTAGACAAAATGAGGAATTTTTTTCTTCCCACCAGTGGCCAGCTTTTCCTATTAAATTATATCTTTCTTTTGAAAATTCTAATTGGCCATAACCAATAGATATGTTTCTTAAACGAAGTATTTCTGGAATAGGCACTTCATTTGGACATGGAAGACAAGATCTACATTGTTCGCATTTGGTTGAGTTTAATCTTTCATTAGAAACTTCCTCAATTTTATTCAGGGCGCTTATTTCAAGTTTTGTAAGCTTCTCGAATGAGTTTCTAAGTTTATGCGCAAATTCAAAATCTTTTTTGTTTGTCGCCCCCAAGGACAAAGTTGTAATGCCTTTTGCAAGTAGAAATCGATATGCTAATTCTAATGGATGAAAAGGCTTAGAGGCCTCTAACAAAATATCACTTGGAGAATACAATCTACCGCCTTTATCAGCAGGTGATATCGCTAAAACTCCCATACCTTTTTTTATAGCTTCCTCTGCTAAAGCAATCTTAGATTGATCTAAATAATGTAAATGAAGACTACAAAAAGTAAAAACTTCACAGTTAATTGCATCTTTAATTAGTGAATAACTTCCGTGAGAACTAAAACCAACTTGATCAACTAGTTCCTTCTCAAGTATCCAAGATATGAATTTCTTACCCTCTCCAGCAAGAACCCAATCTAGATGTTGTTTTAAGTTGAGTCCGTGAATTGCAAGATTATTAATTTTCTCGCGCTTTAAACTTTTAAGAGACTTTTTAAAATTATTTTTTAAAAAGTCTAAATCACCCTTTGGTAAAACTTTGGAAGTAATCACCCAATTTTTTTCATTTATATTCTCTTCTATTGCTAGTTTTTTTATTGAATTTCCAATAAGTGATTCAGCATCACCATAAGAGGGTGCTGTTTCTATGTGGTTAATTCCTACATAATATGCATTTTTTATTATGCTATACATTTTTTCGAGACTTTCAGTTGCTCGCATTGTCCCTAAAGTGAATAAGCTCACTTTCGCCCCTCTACCAAATGATCTTTTTTGTGAATTAATAATCATCTAAATATGATCAATTTCTTTTTATTTACTCTTTAATTTATTTATAGTTGAAAATCATTTAAAGTAAATTAAAGTAAATACAAAATTTTGCAAAAATATTTCTTAAATCTATGTTCACAGGAATAATTCAATCAATTGGAAAACTAAAACAAGAAAAAAATATTTTAGAAATTGAAATTCTAGATAATTTATTTGATATGGCAATCGGTGACAGCATAGCTGTTGATGGAATTTGTTTGACAGTTAAAGAGATTTTTCAAAATAAATTTACTGTTGATGTTAGTGAGGAGACATTAAAAAAAACAACTTTAGGAGTAAAGTCGAACCTGAATCAGATTGTTAATTTGGAGCCCGCTCTTAGGGTGTCTGACCGTCTAGGAGGGCATATAGTCAGCGGACATGTTGATGGCCTTGGAACAGTTGAGAATATAGAAAAATTAGAGAAATCTTGGCTCTTATCAATAAAGTGGAAAAATAATAATTTTTCAAAATATGTAGTTAATAAAGGGAGTATTTGTGTAAATGGTATAAGTCTTACGATTGCAAAATATGAGCAGGAAGGAGAAATATTTACTATTGCGATAATTCCTCATACTTGGCATAACACAAATCTGAATAAATTAAATATCGGTGACAGCGTAAACCTTGAGGCAGATGCACTAATTAAATATGTAGAGAAATTACTTTTATTTAATAAAAATAGTAATCAAGATTTCTCTTCAAATAATATTTCTACGGAGTGGCTTAAAGAAAATGGTTGGTGATATAGTTTCTAATTTAATGGAATCAGATAAATTGTGTTAGATTCTTTTTTAAGATCAATTTTAAATTCTTGACCTGGTTTTAGACCTAATTTCTTGGTGTAGGCATGGCCTATTAATAGGTTGCCATTGCCATGAACCTTAGTTCTGAATTCTGCCTGCCTTCCTCTTGAGGCTCTATTGCCAGCCCTCCCTTGACGATTTGTTTTGTAACCTTTGGCTTCGATGAGCGCCCTATAAAAACTTTTTCTTAAGACTCTACCGCTAGGACCAACGTACCCACAGCCTCTTGCTATCTCGTCTTCAGATTGTTTACTTAATAATTTTGCTTTTTCAAGAAGTTCTTTTCCTTCTAGCATTATCTGACAAATTTCTAATTATATATTCTTACTAAAAAAGAGAACTGTGGCAATATAAATTAATAAAAAATATATTTAATTTTTTAAATTAATTTTTCTTATAAAAGATATAAAATAATAAATAATATAACCCATATTCCATCTACAAAATGCCAGTACAATTCAACAGCCTCTAAAGGAAACATATTTTGACTAGTGACTCTTCCTCCATTTACTCTCGATTGCCAGGCAATAATTAAAATCATTAAAGTGCCTAAAGTCACGTGTAATCCATGAAAACCAGTAAGTGCATAAAAAGTACTTGCGAATAAATTATCGGTTAATCCAAAGGGTAAATGAAAATATTCAAATAATTGACATATTAAAAAAATTATTCCAAGAAAAGCAGTAAAAATTAACCATTTTTGGGAATCAGAGTTATTATCTTTCAAAAGTGCTTTACCTGCCTTATGGAAAGTTGCACTACTTACAAGTAATAAAATTGTATTTAGTGTAGGTATTGGAAGCTCTAATTCATAGATAGCACCATCAGGCAATGGATTTACTGCTTTATAAGTTAGATAAGCAGCAAAGAATCCAGCAAAAGTCATCCCGTCCGCAATTAAGAAAGTTATAAGACCAAAGATTCTGAAGTCTTCATGTTTTTCATTAACTTCAGAATTGTTTTTTTGAATTTCTTTTGAGCTATCTAGAGTTGTCATATGTTTTTACTTTTGTTCATAAAATTGATTGCCATAACCATAAGGTTCTTCCACTAATGGGGCTTCTCCTTCCCAATTCTCTACTGGAGGAGGAGAAGATGTTAACCATTCAGGTGTTAAAGCATTCCAAGGATTATCACCAGAATCTTTACCATTTCTCACACTAAGGAATACATTAATTAAAAAAGGAATTGTACTTATAGCCATCAAAAGAGCCCCAAGACTACTAATTTGATTAACGAACTGGAATTGAGGATCATATTCTGCAACTCTTCTTGGCATTCCATTTAAACCAAGCCAATGTTGAGGAGCAAAGCACAAGTTAAATCCAATAAAGGTAATGATAAAATGTAAAATTCCTAATTTTTCATTAAGCATTTTTCCAGTTACTTTTGGGAACCAATGATAAATTGAAGAGAAAATAATAAAAACAGTACCCCCATAAACTATGTAATGAAAATGGGCTACAACGAAATAGGTATCATGTACGTGAATATCAAAAGGTACCTGTGCCAAAGCAACTCCTGTAATACCTCCAAAAACAAAATTTATAATAAATCCACAAGAGAATAACATTGCACTATTGATGGAAATTCTACCTCCCCATAATGTTGCTACCCAATTGAAAAATTTGATCCCTGTTGGAACAGCAATAAATGCTGTGGCGATAGTAAAAAACAATCTCATCCAAGGAGGCGTTCCACTCGTAAACATGTGATGAGCCCAAACAACTAAACCTAAAACTACTATCCCCATTATTGAAAAAACCATTGTCGTATATCCAAAAAGTGGTTTTCTAGCATGTACAGGAAGTATTTCACTAACTAAACCAAAGGCAGGAAGGACCATAATGTAAACAGCTGGATGAGAATAAAACCAAAATAAATGCTGATAAACCACGACATTGCCACCTAAAACAGGATTGAAAAAACCTGTTTTAGCGATGATATCGAAGCTAAGTAGAATTAAAGTACCTGCCAAAACGGGAGTTGATAAAACAACTAATATACTTGTGCCAAGCATTGCCCAACAATACATTGGCAATTGCATAAGTTTTAATCCTGGCCTTCTTAATTTGATAATGGTAGCGATAAAGTTTATTCCACCAAATATAGAACTTCCTCCAAGTAATAGAACGCTCAGAATCCAAATAATTTGTCCCGATTGAGGAGTAGTTATGCTCAAAGGTGGATAAGCGGTCCATCCAGCCTGAGCGGCACCCTCAACAAAATAGCTTGCCACCAACATTAAACCCGAAGGAGGAATTAACCAAAAAGCAACTGCATTTAATCTTGGGAATGCCATATCTCTCGCTCCTACATAAAATGGAATTAAATAATTTCCAAAAGCACCGTTAACTACAGGGACTATCCAAAGGAATATCATTATTGTTCCATGCAAGGTTAAAACTTGGTTATAAACATCTCTTGGCATGAAATCAGACATTGGACTGGCTAGTTCAATTCTTATAGCGCTCGCTAAAGTTCCTCCTATTAAATAGAAAAGAAAACCGCAAACTAAGTATTGTATTCCAATTACTTTATGATCAAGGCTAAAACTAAAGTATCTAAGCCAGCCTTTAGGTTGAAGACTTTCATTATTAGTTTTTTGTGAATCAATTGATATTGTCATAAATTAACCTCTGTTTTTTTATTTTTGTTAAACCATTCGTTGTAATCAGATTCTTCTTCAACAATTATGGAGGCTCTCATACCTCCATGATATGGGCCACATAATTCTGCGCAAATTATCGGATATTTTCCTACTTTTGTAGGAGTGAAATTTAGAATAGTCGGTTGTCCAGGAATAATATCCTGTTTAATTCTGAACTCTGGTACCCAAAAAGCATGAATTACATCTTTGGATTCCATTTTCATTGATACTTTTTGATCAACAGGAACGTGTAGTTCTCCGGATATGAAATTGCCCTTGGGATAATTGAATAGAAATGCAAATTGCATAGCTGAAACTTCAATTGATAAATTATTTATTGCTATTTCATTATCAGAAGTTTGACTTATTCCAGCCCATATTTTTTCAGGATTAGAACTCATCATTTCGTGGTTATGATTTAGTTCTTTCATCCCTCCCATTCGATCGTAGATGTTGTAGCTATATAAACCTATTAATAAAACAATTATTGAAGGGATAATTGTCCATACAATTTCTAAGCTTAAATTTCCCTCTAAAGCTATACCATCGCCTATCTGATCATTTCTTTTCCTAAACTTAAATAAGCTGTAAATAACAGCTATGGTCATTCCTATAAAAATAATTAATCCAATGATAAAAAGAATTTTAAAAAGTTCATCGTAAATTGGGGCATTAATACTTGCTTCCGCTGGGAGCAAATTTACATTAAAACCAATCCAAAAAGATATAGCAAAAACGATTGAAATAATTAGTATTAAATAAATGTTTTTATTTAACAATTGATTTCTAAAAAATTATATATATTCTCAAGATATTCAATTTTTTTAATCCTGCATCCTTTGTTAAAAGAAAATCATTTAAATTCACAACTTCTTAAGATTTATGAAATAAAAGGCGTATTATTAATAACTTTTTAGATTTAATTGTCAGGGAAAAAAGATTAAATTAGTAAATTATTTTTTAAATTAAACATATTAATTTTTAATTAATGTTTAGGTTTTGAATCTAATTTATTATGCAAAATAATAGGTTTTATCCATTTGATTAATAACCAATTATATAAATCAAAATATCTGACAATTTTTAAAAGGTTGGGAACTCATAGTGTACTTGCACTTATCGCACTAATCGTAATTGGAGGTGCTACGAGAGTCATGGAGGCGGGACTTGCCTGTCCAGATTGGCCATTATGTTATGGATCTTTTTTGCCTTTTAGTCATATGAATCTAAGAGTATTTCTAGAGTGGTTTCATCGTCTAGATGCTTTTCTGGTTGGAATATTAATTCTTTTTCAATTTGTACTTTCAATTATCTGGAAAAAAGAAATTCCAAATTGGTTACCTAAAACTTATTCATTATTACTTTTTCTTGTTATTGTCCAAGGATCTTTTGGAGCTTTAACAGTAATAAACCTGCTCGATTCATATACTGTAACGGGCCATCTTTTAATAGCGTTTCTACTCCTCATTACAACGATTTCAATAAATCAAAATTTAGAAAATGACCAAATTGAAGAGCAATTAATTTGGTGGAGATTATTATTAATTGTTCCTCTAGTACTTACTTTGATTCAATCTTTTATTGGAGTAAGGCTTTCATCAACCTGGTCAGCACATATTTGTTTATCTTTCAATAAACAATGCCTAATTCTAGATACACATAAATTATTTGCTTTTCCAATTGCCTTTTCTATTTTGTTGATTATTGCAACTTCAATTTATAAGGGAAGTTTGTTTAAGAAAAATTGGAAATATCTCTCTGCACTTATTTTTCTTTTGATTTCCCAAATTTTTCTGGGTGTTTTAAGTCTTAAAACAAATTTGAATGAACCTATTTTTATTATCGGTCATCAACTTAACGCATCTTTATTTATTGCAATATTAACAACATTAATTTTTAGAAATCCTTTTGCCAAAAAGGACCTAAATAACTCCCTAAATTCACAAATGGTTGGTATTAATTCATGAACAGTAGTAACTTTGAAAATTTAAACTACAAATCTTCAATTAGGGAGGAAGTTGTACCTTCAAGAAAAAGATTAACTTTGCCACCTTGGCTTGAAGTGGCCAAACCCAGACTAATACCACTTTTACTGGCAACAACTTTGGGAGGAATGGCTTTAACTGAGGAATGGCCTTTATCTTCGCCGAAACTTATCTGTACTTTAGGGGGAGGAGCTTTGGCAGCTGCTGCTGCTGGAGCTCTTAATTGCTTGTGGGAAATGGAATTAGATAAAAGGATGATAAGGACTAGCAAAAGAGCTTTGCCAGCAGGTAAATTGTCATCTGAGACTGTGTTTTTGGCTGCCGTATCATGTACTTTGGCGGCTTCGATGCTACTAATAAGTGGTGTAAATTATTTAGCTGCGGGCCTTACACTTCTTGGTTTATTTAGCTACGTGATTTTATATACCGTTATTTTGAAGCCTCGTACAACTAAAAATATTGTTTTTGGAGGAGTTGCTGGTGCGATACCACCATTGGTCGGAGCATCTGCTGCTACAGGACATGTAGGTCTTAGTGGTTGGTGGTTGTTTGGTTTGGTAATGTTATGGACTCCAGCTCATTTTTGGGCACTTGCAATTTTATTAAAGGATGATTATGCATCTGTTGGTATTCCTATGCTTCCTACTGTTAAAGGATCTGTTTTTACCGCTAAAGCTATTTCTCGTTACGGATGGGCAACAGTTGTTATGAGTATTATGGGAGTTTTTGCTTTACCTGAAGGTGGTCTTCTATACGGAATTATGTTGTTGCCTTTTAATGGCAGACTTTTGCAATTAATAAATAAATTAAATAAATCCCCTGACGATCTTTCAAGAGCAAAGTCTCTTTTTAGGTGGTCTATTCTATATATGTTTGGTATTTGTCTTTTGTTATTAATTTCCAGAACCCAACTATCTGTAGAATTTGAGCAGCAATCTATGCAAATATTTTTCTCGTTCGTATCCCTCCTTAGTAATTAAATTAGATGTAAAATGTTTTTTAAGTAATTAGTAAGTTTGATGAATTATATAAATGTTAAAGAGCTCTCAAAATCATATTCAGATATAGAGGCATTAAAAAATTTATCGATGGAAATTGAAGCTGGCACATTATTCGGAATACTAGGTCCAAATGGTGCTGGCAAATCAACGCTGATAAAAATACTTGCTACATTAATTGAGCCTGATAGTGGCGAAGTTTTTATAAATAATATTGATCTGATAAAAAATTCAAGGAAAATTAGAGAATTAATTGGTTATGTTGCTCAGGATATTGCGCTTGATAAAATATTAACTGGAAGAGAGCTTTTGGATTTTCAATCAGACCTTTATCACATCAACAAAAACAAAAAAGTTGAAAGGATAAATAAATTAATAGATCAATTAGAAATGAATGATTGGATAGATCGTAAGTGCGGAACTTATTCAGGGGGAATGAAAAGAAGAATAGATCTTGCAGCTGGACTTTTACACTTGCCCCAAGTATTAATATTGGATGAACCTACTGTTGGTTTAGATATCGAAAGTAGGAATATAATATGGCAACTTTTGAAAGATTTGAGAAATGATGGAATGACTATTATTTTAAGCAGTCACTATCTCGATGAAATAGATAAATTGGCAGACAGTTTGGTGATAATTGATGATGGGAGAGTTATAGCCCAAGGGACTCCTGCAGAACTCAAAAATAAATTAGGAGGAGATAGAGTAACTTTGAAAGTTAAAGAATTTAGTAATAAGGAAGAAGCAAAAAATATATGCCAGATTTTATCTTCAATAGATGGAATTAGTCAGATTATCATTAATGAAGCCCAAGGTTTTTCAATTAATTTTGTAGCAGATAAGGAAAAAGATTTACTTACGAAGCTCAAAGTGGAATTAGCCTTTTCAAAGTTTGAAATTTTTTCTCTTACCCAAAGTCAGCCCAGCTTGGATGATGTATATCTTCAGGCAACTGGGAAAACATTATTAGATGCCGAAATTTCTATGGCAGGGAAAAGAGATCTTAAAAAAGAATCAAAGCAATCAATGCGATAAAAAACTTTTGGGTAAATAACTATAATGAATATTAACTACAGCTAATTATGGAATTAAAAAAGTATAATTTATTTTTTTTATATCAAGAAACATTTGCCTTAACAAAGAGATTATTTATCCAATTAAAAAGAAGACCATCAACTCTTTTAGCTGGAATATTACAACCCATAATTTGGCTTTTTTTGTTTGGTGCATTATTCTCTAAAGCTCCTGAAGGTTTTTTCCCAGGAGTTGATTCTTACGGGAATTTTTTAGGAGCGGGACTTATTGTTTTTACTGCTTTTAGCGGAGCCCTAAACTCTGGTCTTCCTTTAATGTTTGATAGAGAGTTTGGATTTCTTAATAGGTTACTTGTAGCTCCTTTAACCAGTAGATTATCCATAGTGTTATCTTCTTTTTTTTACATAACAATCTTGAGCTTTGTTCAGAGTATTGTAATAATGGTTGTTTCATATATTTTGGGTTATGGATGGCCCAACTTATATGGTTTAGGAATTGTGTTTACAACACTAATTCTATTAGTCCTTTTTGTCACATCAATAAGTTTATGTTTAGCGTTTGTTTTGCCGGGACATATTGAATTAATCGCTCTTATATTTGTAATAAACTTACCTCTTCTTTTTGCAAGCACTGCTTTAGCTCCAATATCTTTCATGCCAAATTGGCTTGGGTGGTTAGCTTCATTAAATCCATTAACTTTTGCGATTGAACCTATTAGGACTGCTTATACAGAAACTATGAATTTAGAATTAGTGGCTTTACATGCCCCATATGGTGATTTAACTTGTAAGAGTTGTATATCAATTTTATTTTCTTTAACAGTTTTTTCCTTAATTATCATAAGGCCTCTGTTAAATAGAAAGTTAAATTAATAAATTTATGCTTTTAAAAAATCATCTAATAGAAGTTTTTAAAAAAGCCTCTTCAGAAGATAATATTTTGCTTAAAGAAAATATTGTTCTTAAGTGGGTCCATAGATTTGGGATTGATTCTTTAAATGATTTATTAATCCATACCCCTGCTCTAATGGAATATAAGCTTGAAGAAGAAAATAAAGAACAAACCACTTTAATGGATGAAGTAGATGAAGAAGAAAATCAAGAACAAATTAAACTTGAATTATCAAAAACTTTTGAAAATATAGAAGAAACAAAATGGGAATCAAATCGTCTAGAAACTTCTAGCAGTAATAGAATATTTAGCAAAGTTCAAAATTCTAATAAAATAAAACAACTTACTGATACCCAGAAATTACCGCTGCCTAATATTAAAAATTTAAGAAAGTGGATTAATAACGATAAAAAAGCTAGTTAGATTTCTACATCATTCCTGGCATACCCATACCACCCATTCCTGGCATACCCATACCACCCATTCCTGGCATACCCATGCCACCCATTCCTCCCATGGGATCCCCACCTGGGCCGCCAGGTGCTACGGCTTCAGGTTCTGGAATGTCAGCAATCGCAACTTCTGTTGTGAGAAGCATAGCTGCAATAGATACTGAATCTTGAAGAGCTAATCTTATTACTTTGGTTGGGTCTAATATTCCTGAATCCTTTAAATCCTCATATTTTCCTGAATTAGCATTAAAGCCTTTGTTAAGCCTTTTGATTTCAGCGACAACTACATCACCATTAAAACCAGCATTTTTTGCTATTTGTTTAGTAGGTTCCAAAAGGGCTTCTTTTAATATATTTAGCCCTGTTCTCAAATCATCGGAAGATGTTTGACTTAAATTTAAAAGGTCATCTGATATCTCAATTAAAGTTTGTCCCCCTCCAGAAACAACACCCTCTTCAATAGCAGCTTTTGTGGCATTAAGAGAATCTTCTATTCTCAACTTTTTGTACTTCATCTCTGTTTCTGTCGCAGCTCCTACTTTGATAAGAGCTACTCCTCCAGCTAGTTTAGCTATCCTTTCATTAATTTTATCCTGATCATATTCTGATTCAGTTATATCAACTTCTCTCTTTAATTTCTCTACTCGAGCTTTAACTAAATCTTTAGTGTCTTCGAAGGCAACAATTGTAGTTTTATCCTTTGTGATAGTTATTTTTTTTGCTTTGCCCAAATCATTAATCGATACTTTATCTAGTGTCATTGATTTATCTTCACTAATTAACTTAGCTCCAGTAAGAATAGCAATATCTTCAAGAGCAGCTTTTCTTCTTTCACCAAATAATGGAGCTCTTACGGAAGCTATATTTAAAACTCCACTATTCTTATTTAATACCAGAGTAGTTAAAGCTTCTCCTTCGATATCTTCAGCAAGAATTAGAAAAGGTGAGCCTGACTTCTGAATTTCTTCAAGTATTGGAACCAGATCAATTAAAGTTGAGATTTTTTGATCAGTTATTAATATTTTAGGGTTTTCAAGTTCACAAACTTGTCTTTCTTGGTCGGTTACAAAATATGGAGAACTATAACCTCTATCAAAAGACATTCCTTCAGTTATATCTAATTCTGTTTCTAGTGATTGAGATTCTTCAACAGTTATTACTCCATCAGAAGTAACAATACCCATTGCTTTCGAAATTATAGATCCAATTTCTTCATCACCTCCAGCACTAACTGTTGCAACTTTTTGGATATCAGAACCACTTAATGAAATACTTTTGGAACTTAATTTTTCTAAAACAAAAGCTAGGCCTAACTCCATACCTTTTTTTAACTCCATAGGACTGGCACCAGAAGCAATATTTTTTAATCCCTCCTGAACCATCTTCTGAGTCAAAATAGTTGCTGTTGTTGTTCCATCACCTGCAGTCTCTTTTGTCTTGGATGCAACTTGTTCTATTAATTTCGCACCTAAATTAGAAATAGGGTTTTCAATCTCAATCTCTTTAGCAACAGTGGATCCATCTCTTACTATATCTGGCGAACCAAATTTTCTTTCTATTACTACGTTTTTTGCCTTCGGCCCGATAGTAACCTTTACTGCATTAGCTACGAAATTTACACCTTTTTCTAGCGCTTCTCTTGATTCATTAGAAAAACTTAATTGTTTTGCCATGTTTATTGGATCTTTTGTCTTATTCTAATCTCCCATAGAATCATTTTTAAGGGATATTTAATTAAGTGGGGAAAGCCGAATTTCTTTTAATTAGACATACAAATTAATTCAAATAAGAGTATCTTTAAGATATGGATGAAACAAATAATCTTATTTTTAATCTTACCGCAATCCTCGCGATTGCTATGACACTAATATATTTTCCTCTAAGGTTTTTCTTGACTTTAACTGCTAGAAGTCGAAGACTAAAACTCTTACAAAAAATTAGAAGGTTGAGAGATGAATTGGGCCAACCTTACGAAAGTACATAATTAAATACTCATACCACCGTCAATACTAATTGTTTGTCCTGTAATGTAACTTCCAGCATTACTTGAAACTAAGAATGATACTAAGTTTGCAATCTGAGAACAACTTCCTAATTTTCCTAAAGGAATTACTTTAAGAATATCTTCAGTATTAAGTTTTTCAGTCATCTCTGTTTCTATAAAGCCTGGAGCTATTGCATTTACGTTTATACCTCTTGAAGCAAATTCTTTAGCGCAAGTTTTGGTGAATCCAATAACTCCAGCTTTGGCTGCAGAATAATTTGCTTGACCAGGATTACCAATTAATCCAACAACAGATGAAATATTTACGATACTACCACTTCTTTTTTTCATCATAAATTTTGAAGCATATTTTGTACAAAGAAAAACTCCTTTTAAGTTTGTATTTAATACGTCATCCCATTGTTCCGATTTCATTCTCATCAATAGTCCATCTCTAGTAATACCAGCATTGTTAATAAGGATATCAATGGTGCCATTAATTTTTATGATTTCTTCAAAAGCTGAACTTACAGAATCCTCTTTTGATACATCAAATTTTAATTTATGAGCTTTACCTCCCGAATTTTTTATTGAATTTACAACTTCTTCAGCTTTTTCATCGGATGAAGAGTAATTAATAAAAACTTCTGCGCCTAAGCGACTTAGTTCTAAAGCAATTTCTTTACCAATTCCTCTGCTAGCTCCAGTGATTAAAGCAACTTTTCCTGATAATGAATCTGTATTGGACATTATGAGATTTTTATAATTTTCAATCGTAGTACTATTTGTGTAAAGATATTGTTTTTATTTATAATTGTCTAGAAAATATTAAGACCTTTTATCGTGCACTTTTTAATACCAGCTGCAGGGAGTGGTAGCAGAATGAAAGCTGGAAAAAATAAATTACTTATTGATTTAGAGGGAGAGTCTTTGATTTATTGGACACTTAAATCTGTATTTTCTGCAAGCTCAACAAATTGGGTTGGAATAATTGGGCAACCGAAAGATAAAGAATTGTTATTAAATTCAGCAAAGGATTTTGCCGATAAAGTTCATTGGATTAATGGTGGTGAAACCAGACAAAAGTCAGTTTTTAATGGTTTAAAAGCGCTGCCAAAAGATGCTGAAAAAGTTTTAATACATGATGGTGCTAGATGTCTAATTAATCCTGAATTGATAGACCAATGCTCTAGGCAATTAGATGAAAATGAAGCTGTTATTTTGGCTACTAAGGTAACTGACACAATAAAGATTGTTGATAATGATGGTTTTATTAAAGAAACACCAGATAGAAATTATTTGTGGGCAGCGCAAACCCCTCAGGGCTTTTTAGTAACTAGATTAAAAAAAGCTCATACGATGGCAATTGAAAAGAACTGGGAAGTCACAGATGATGCCTCATTATTTGAAATGCTTAATTGGAAAGTAAAGATTATTGAAGGAACTTATTCAAATATAAAAATTACATCCCCTATAGATTTGAAAATAGCAAAACTTTTTGTGAAGAACTCCTAGTTAATAAGGTTTATCGATACTAAGAATGCCTTTATCTCCATTTAGGGTTGCTTCATAACCTAACGGGATGCATGCATTCCCTGATATATGGCCTATAGGAAGGTCAAAAAGAATAGGAAAATTAAACTCTTGGAGTCTTTCAATAATGCAGTTTTTTAGTAAATCTTTCCATTCAAGGTCGCAGGAATCATTAGAAAAACTTCCGAATCCAATACCCGCAATCTCATTAAGTGTTTTAGTCATCCTGAGGTAAGTCAACATGCGATCAATTTTATAAATATCTTCATTAATATCCTCAAAAATTATTATTTTCCCTTTGCAATCTGGAAAGTGATTAGTACCAATTAAAAAAGTAGCAATAGTTAAATTAGAAACGATAATTTCTCCTTTAGCTTTCCCACCTCTTAAAGGAATTCCTCGTATGTCCTCAACATATCCCTCAAAAAGTAAATTTCTTAATCTCTTAAGACTCCACTCTGGCTCTTTGAAAAGTCCAGTAACCATGGGGCCATGGATAGAACCTATAAATCCTTGAGAATATTTAGATAGTAATAAAGAACATGTATCTGAGAATCCAAGCATTAAACCATTCTGCCAAGAAGGTTTTTTTTCTAATAGTCTTGCTGAACCCCAGCCTCCTTTTGCAAAAATGATTAGCTTACTATTTTGTGCCTTTTTCAGTTCTTCAAATCTAGTTTGATCATCACCTGCAAAATAACCAAATTTTTTTGATAGAGAATTACTTTCATTAATTACCAAGCCCCAGTTTTTTAAGATTTCTATGCCTTTTTGGAAATTTTCTTTTTCATCAATAAAGGAGCCTGGAGCTACAATATCTATTAGATCTCCTTTCTTTAATCTAAAAACCATATTTAGAATTTATGAGGCAATAATAATTCCTAATAAAAGGAATGCTCCATAAATTGATTGATTTTTAAAGTGATTCCCAATATTTTTTATTGATTGCTTTTCCTCAGGAAATACCTTTAGAATATCACGCTGCATTAAGATTGACGTTGTAAGCCAAATTGGCCAAAAAATAAAATCTATTTGATTAATAAATCCGCATAATGCGAGAAAACTAGAAGTGAAAAAATAACAAATTTGAATAGTTATTCTTGTATTTTTCTGGAGGTTAACAGCGGAACTATTTATTCCAATTTTGACATCATATTTTTTATCTGCTAAAGCATAAACCGTGTCAAAGCCAAAAGTCCAAAAAATGGTAGCTAGCCAGCAAAACAATAAAACAATACTATTCAAATTGCCTTCATTTGCGGCCCAGGGAATTAAGACAGCAAAACCCCAGCATATGGATAAGATTAATTGAGGATATTTAAACCATCTTTTGGCAGAAGGATAAATTAAAATAATAGGTAAGGCTAAAAAAGCAAGTGAAATGGAAAGAATCCTTCCAGGCTGAGGAAGTGACAAAGTTAAAAAGAAACTACAAATAATTAAAAAGAAAAGAATTGAATAAGCCGTTTTAAGACCGATTTTATTTGCAGCTAGAGGTCTATTTTTTGTCCTAAAAACTCTTTGATCAATTTTTTTGTCCCAAATATCATTAACTACGCAGCCTAGTCCACTTACTAGTATTCCTCCAAGGATTATTCTAAACAACATTAAAAATGTTGGATTAGCCTCTGGGGTTAAATATAAACTCCATCCAGCAGGAATAAGTAAGATAATCCTTCCAGTCGGCTTATTCCACCTTAATAATTCAAACAAAGTACTTAATTTAATTTGTTGATTTTTATTTTGCATATAACCTATTGTATATTTCATAACTTTAAATAATCTTACTAGTATTAAATGATTTCTATTATTTAATAATCAATCTTGGGTATATTTATTAATGGATTAAAGATATCTGCATCTTATAAAAAGAAATGATTCAGAAGCAAGAATTAAGATATATAGAAGAAAAGCAAATTTTAGTGGCTTCGATAGATATTGGAACCAACTCTACACATCTCTTGGTAGCAGAAATTAACCTAGAATTAAAATCATTTTCAATAAAATTCACTGATAAATCAACCACTCGTCTAGGAGAAAGAGATGAGGAGGGAAATCTTACTGAAGAATCAATTCAAAGAGCATTAGTTACACTTAAGCGCTTTAAGGAATATTGTAAAAGTAATGGAGTAAAACAAGTAGTAACAGCAGCAACAAGTGCAGTTAGGGAAGCTCCAAACGGTCAAGATTTTATTAAAAGAGTTCTTGATGAAACTGATATTCAAATAGAAATGATTAGTGGTTCTGAGGAAGCTAGATTAATTTACCTTGGTGTTCTTTCTGGGATGGCTTTTGAAGATAAGTCTTATGTAATCATAGATATTGGAGGAGGATCTACAGAATTAATACTTGCAGATAAAAAAGATGCAATAGCTCTTACCAGTTCAAGAATTGGTGCGGTAAGACTTAAAAATGATTTTTTAAATAAAGAATCTATCAATTCAGAAAGATCGAGTTTTCTAACAACTTTTATTAAAGGATCTTTAGAACCATCTGTTCGAAAAATAAAGAGTAGATCTAAGGGAGATAAGCCTTTATCCATGATTGCAACAAGTGGCACTGCAACATCATTAGGAAATTTGATTTCAGATGATTTAGGAGAATCTAAACAAAAGTTGCATGGTTATAAATTTAAAAGGGAAAATTTACAGAATGTATTGGAAAAACTAATTAAATTACCAGTTTCGGAAATCAAGAAAATACCTTCATTAAGTGAAAGAAGAGCAGAAATAATTTTTCCAGGCGCATTGATATTAAATACAGCAATGGAGATGTTGAACTTTAATGAATTAATAATAAGTGAGCGGGCTCTTAGAGAGGGTTTAGTTGTTGATTGGATGCTTCGTAAAGGGATAATCAAAAACGAGTTAAATATTCAAAGCAATATTAGAAAAACAACCATAGTTCATCAGGCCAGAAAGTTTGGAGTAGATAATGCAAGAGCTGAGAAAGTTATCGATATTGCCTTTCAAATCTATGATCAGACTAAAAATATCTTTTATAGCGATAATGACCCTAAAGCTAAAGAACTTCTTTGGGCAGCTTCTAATCTTTATAATTGCGGGAAATACGTAAATGTTGGTTCTTATCACAAACATTCTTGGTACTTAATAAAAAATTGTGAGTTGTTGGGATATTCTGAAGCGGAAACAAATATTATTGCTTCGATCGCTAGATACCATAGAAAGACTCTACCCAAGAAAAGACATGAGTCTTGGCAAAATTTAATATCTAAAGAAGATAAAACATTAGTTCTTGAAATGTCGTTAATTCTGAGACTAGCAGCATCTCTTGATCAAAGACCTGACAAGGTAATCTCCTCAGTTCAAATAAAATTGCAGGAAAATATTCTTACATTTGAACTTTCACCTTTAAATAGAAACCATGATCTTCTTCTTGAAAAATGGAACTTAGGATTATGCCGTAATGTAATAAAAGAACTAAAGAATTTGGATTTAAAAGTTATTTAGTTTTTTTAATAAGTTCTTGATTTGGAGTTTGATTCTGAGAAGAGTCTGAAAATAAATTGATAATTAAGGAAGATGCGATTAGTCCGAGAAAGCCTGAAATTAAAATAAATATTAGAAACCCTACTGGATTAGAATTCTTTGATTGCCTAGATTTGTAATTTTTTTTGGAAACTTCTTCAACTATTTCTTCAATGTCCACTTCTTTCCTCTCTGTCTTAAATTCATCCATTATAAATTCCGTATCAAGTTTGAGCTTCTGTGAAATCCTTCTAATCATTGCTTTGATGAATACTTTTTCAGGTAGCTTTTCTTCATTACCTTCTTCTATGGCTTCAAGTTGATGAGCTCCGATTTTTAAATCAGAAGCCAATTCTTCAATAGATTGATTCCTACTTAATCTCGCCTCTTTAATGAAATTCCCAATTCTCTTTAAAGAGGAATTTTCTGCTTTATTGTTGTTTTCCGAAATAGATTTTATTTCTTTCAAAGTAAGTAAATTTTTACTAATTATAGTAACTAATATTTTTCTATCAACTTTAAGATTATTTATTCCTAAAGAGATGTCTATAAGATGGATTATAAAGATTAGATCTTTTTTGGGAATTATTAATTGCTGGGCTAATTATGTAAATGGTTGTTCTAATTAGTTTTTTCTCAACAGAAAATTTTTCCATATCTTTTAATTCTATTAATGATGTCCAACCATCTTCCCAAGATACTCTGAATCCAACAATTACTTTAGTCTCTGGAGGGTAAAACTCTAGTAGAGTTTCTTGAGACCTTTTAACATGCCTAGCACTTAGATAAAGACATATAGAGGAATTGTGTTTCGCAAGATCCTTTAGAGATTCTTTTTCGGGCATCCCTGTACGCCCTCCCGCTCTAGTTAAAATTATTGTTTGCGTTACATCAGGGATGGTTAACTCAGCTTCATGATATGCTGCAGCAACTTGAAAAGCACTTACACCAGGAACAACTTCGATTTCAATTTTTTCGGTTTTTAAAATTTCGATTTGCTCTCTAATTGCTCCAAAAAGGCAAGGGTCCCCATCATGTAACCTTACAACAGTTTTCCCCTCCCGAAATTTTTTTATCATAGTTGAGGTGATTTGCTCTAAGTTGAGCGAACTCGTTTTTATTTTTTCAGAACCTTCTTTAGAAAAATCTAAAATCTTTTCAGGAATTAGTGAATCAGTCCAAATAATGACATCTGCAATTTTTATCTTATTTAATGCTTTTAAAGTTAATAATTCTGGATCGCCTGGACCAACACCAATAAAGGATATTTTATCATCCATTCTTTCTATTTTCCCCACTATATTTTCTCAATCTTAAAAAAAATATTCCAATTAATCCAGAAGAAAATAGAAAAATACTTATAAATTGAGCCATTCTTATACCGCCATCACAGAAAGGTGCAAGTCCACCAATGCATAGTGGGTCAGTTCTTAAACCTTCAATCCAGAATCTTCCAAAGCTATAACTTATTAAATAAACACAGCTAATAAAGCCAGGCCTAAAAAAATCTGTTTTATTCTGTCTATTAAAGATAAAAATAAGGAGGATGAATATTAAAGAATTCCATAATGACTCATAGAGAAAAGTAGGATGAAAGAATTCGTAATTAATAAATTCTAAAGGCCTATTTTGTATAGGTATGAATAATTTCCAAGGTAAATTTGTAGGAATCCCAAAAGCTTCATTATTGAAAAAATTTCCCCACCTTCCTATAGATTGTCCAAGAATAATCGAAGGTATTAATATATCTATAAAAGTTTTTAAATGAATGTTTTTTGACTTACAGAAATAGACAATAGATACTAGTCCTCCAATTAGACCTCCATGGATTGCTATCCCTCCTTCCCAAACTGCCATAAAAGAAGGTATTTGAATGGTGTTATTGAATAGTTCTAAAGAAGTAAAAAAGTTATCTCCGCTATATTGTTTCCACTCAAAAATTACGTAATAAGCTCTAGCTCCAATTATTGAAAAGATTATTAATGATGGAAGTATTTCACTAATATAATCTGGGTTAATATTCCTTGCCTTTGCAAGTTTCTTTGAGATAAATAGGCCTATTAATACTGAAACCGAAATAAGCAATCCATACCATCGAATTGTAAGAAATCCTAAATTTAAAAATGTTTCACCTGGCGATTTTATAAAAGCTTGAAATATAAGCATTAAGAAAGAAAGTTAGAAGCCCTCTGCTGCTTGCACCTTTTCTACTTGTTTTTTCTTTAATACTAAAAGTATTTGTGTTAGACCTACACCAATAAAGAATGCAATTAATCCAATTACTCTGTAAGGGCTTTGAAGTACAACTTCAGCATCTAATTGCCCAAAGCCGCCAACATTGGGATCATTAGTTAGTGGATCACCTGCATTAATTTTGTCTTGTGCTTTTACGATAAGTTGAGGACCAACAGGTACTGCATCAGTAGTTATCTCACCATTCTCGTTCTCTATATTGATCTTATAGCTACCATCTTCAATTGTGTCTATTGAATTAATAGTTCCTGAGGTGGAAGAGGTGAAAACTACATTATTGCTTTTGTCTCCAGTTGGGTATACCTGACCTCTACCTCTATTACCTCCTATATGTAACGAGTATTTTCCATAGTGATATTCTTTATTTGTGGATGGATCAGGGGAAAGTACAGGGAAAACGATTTCTTTATTGGTATCGCCAGGCAAAGGACCAACAATGATGATATTATCTTTGTCTTCACTGTAGTTAGTGAAATAAACCCCTTCTGTCTCCTCTTTGATTTCTTCAGTCCATCTTTCTTGTGGAGCAAGTTTAAAGCCATCAGGCAGCATTACAACTGCGCCAACTTGTAATGGAACCTCAGAACCATCAGCTCCGATCTCTTTCAAGTCATTTTTGTAAGGTATTTTGACAACAGCTTTAAAAACACTATCAGCACCAACAGATTGCGGAACCTCTGCAATAGTAGGCATTTGAGCTAGATGACAATTTGCACAGACTATCTTTCCTGTAGCTTCTCTTGGAGATTCGTAGTTTTGCTGAGCCCAAAATGGATAAGCAAAAGTGGTCTTAGGATAAAATACAATGCTCGAAATGAAGAGCAGAGTGAAGATGAATAAAGTTGTTTTTCTCATGATTTGATTTTTAAGATCTTTCATTTTTTTATGCCCACCAAGGATTTTCATTAGTTCTAAAGTCAGTTTCTGACCATTGTTTGACAAGTACGGCATCATCTTCAATATCTACATGAGCCAGTGCTAAAGATAAAGGAGCGGGACCTCTGACCACCTTCCCATTTGTATCGTACTGACTACCATGACAAGGACATATAAATTTATTAGCGCCACTATCCCATGGGACAACGCAACCTAAATGAGTACATATTGCATTTAAACCGAATTCTCCTATTTCCCCACCCTCATTAACTATTAAATAAGTTGGATCTCCTTTGAGACCCTGTACTAGGCTTCTGTCACCTGCTTGATGGTTGGCCAACCAACCTGTCTTAGTTACTGGATTCCCTAATTCATCTTTAGCAGATGTTCCACCACCGCCTCCTCCTGCCCTTAAAGGCATGAAATAATTAGCTACGGGGTAGAGGGCTCCTAGAGCGACACCAGTCGCAGTACCAAATGTAAGAAGATTCATAAATTGCCTTCGACCCATTGAAGGGACATCATTGGAACTTAATTGAGTCATTCGCTACTTGGTTCTGTTATTTAATATTTATTATGGATCAAATTGCTCAATTTCTGTTGCAAATAGATAGGACTTTTAATAATTTAAAGTAAAAGTTTTGGAAGTCTTAATTAATTGATTCAAATGAAACCATTACTAGTTGATGAAGTTATTCATTATTTGATTCATCGCTGGGGAAAAAAATATGATTTTAGACTCTTTAGAAGAGGAAAATTTGTCTATTTTCAAATGATGTGGGGATTCCTTGGACAGGAATCATTTCCTCTAAGTGAAGTTGAATATAAAAAATCGATCGCTGATAAAATCGAGATTTTAAATAGAGGTGGATACTCAGAGGAAGTAAGGGAATGGCTAAAGAAAGTCAATGCTAGGCCAAGATTAGGTAGAGCTGTCAGCTTGCAATTAAATATTAATGAGAAGATGAAAGAGTTTTTGACTTGAGATTTTCTGATAAGTAAGTTAATCCAGTACCCACAAAAAATAAAAATATAATCGATATAGATAGCAATGACATTGTCAATGGGTCTGTTGAAGGGGTAATCACTGCAGATAAGATTGCGGAGGAAATTACAACTATTTTCCAATTTGAAATCATTTTCTCTGTAGTAATTATTCCAAGAGAACCAAGAATAAATTGTAATACTGGTAATTGAAAAGCTAATGCAGTGCTAGACATTAATAAAAGAACGAAATCAAAATATCTCTCTATCGACCATGTTGGTTCAACAATGTCAGCACCAAAAGTAATAAAGAATTTTATGGCGGCAGGAACTAATATCCACCATGAAAAAATTAATCCCAAAAAAAATAGAAGACCTGAACCAAAAACTGCGGGCAATATAAGGTTTTTTTCTTGTTTTGTTAATCCAGGTGAAATGAACAATATTATTTGATAAAAGATATAAGGCATAGAAACTATTAACCCGCTGTAACCTGCAACTTTAATAGCGACAAATAAAAACTCTCCTGGAGCAAGTTGCAATAAATGAATATCGCCAGCTGGAATTTCTAAAAAAGATATTAATGGCTTAATAATTAGAAAACTAAAGAATATTGAAATAAGTATTGAGTAAATTGAGTTTAGTATTCGTTGACGAAGCTCTTCTAAATGATCACTAAAAGTCATTGCATCTGAAAATTTATTTTCACTCTGACCTGTACCTTTCATTATTGTTTAATAAAGATTTTTAAGAAAAAGGTTTAAAATTACTCTCGCCAAAGTCCAATTTTATTTTTTGATCAATTTAATTATTTGCTTAATTTAGGATTAGTTGGATCTGGTAATAAGAAAGGAGGGGCATCATTTAAAGATGATTCGCCATAAGTTTCATATTCTCTATATCCACCCATTTTCCCATTTGTTTTCATTAGAGCACTTACGAAGGCAAGTAATAAGAAAACAGTAGGAGCTCCAATTATCAATGCAGCTCCAAATAGATATCCAACAATAAATTCTGGAAAACTATGATTTCCTAAAAATTCATGGGTACCCAAAAGAAAATCAAACATTTAAATTTAAAAATTTTTTTTATTATAAACTAAATAACAGCTTTAAGATTTTTTTTAATGTAATCTTCTCCTCTTGTAGGATTTCCCCAAATAATTTCTACATTTTTAAAGGAAACGCATCCAGGTCCTCCTTTTTTTATTTTTTGCAAATCTTTAATCTTTACTAAATTAATTGGAACTTTAATGTTTCTTTTTGCCTTACTAAATAAAGCAGCTAGATCTGCAGCAATTTGAAGATCTTGTTCAGATGCTGCTTGAGATGAAGACTTTAAAACCACATGACTTCCTGGTGATTCCTGTGCATGAAACCATAGATCGCCCTTTTTTGAAAACTTAAAGCTTATTAAATCATTTTGCCTCATATTTCTCCCTACCTGAAGCTTCAATCCTGTAGGAGTATCAACTTGTATTGGTGAAGATTGTATCTCAGATGAACTTTTCTTACCCTCTCTTTGCCTCTTTAGATGAATATTAAACTCGTTACAAATTTCTTCCATAATTTCTTCTAATAGTTTAATTTTTACAATCAGATCTTCATGATTTAAAGAATTTAGATTTTCTAGAAGTGTAGTGAATTCATCTAATCTATCGAGATTAGTTTTGTAAATATTTAGTCTTTCTTTTATCAATTCTCTAGATCTTTTTAGTTTTTTTGATTTTTTATATAGTTTTTGACCTCTAATTATATCTTGTTTTTTGATCTCATTGGTTGTGAATATCTTATCAGCTTTTTCTTTATATACCATGTAGTTTTCTGACTTTGATAGAAGATCATATTGAGCATTTAAATTCTTTTTCTCATTATTCGTTTGTTTGAAAATTATCCCTTCAATTTTTTTTAATAAGAATTCAAGTTTTTTTTGTTTTAAATGATAATCATAATAATTCTCTAAACCGGTGCATAAATCTATTTTATTTTCACAGTTAATTTCTTTATCTAAAAACCAAACGCAATAAAAAAATTTATTAAATTTAGAAAAATTAAAGTTATTGTTTTTAAACCTATTTATCCATGTCTTCCAACTTTTAAATATCTCCTTTAAGTTCGCATCGCTAATGAAATCAATATTTTTTCCCATTATTTCGGAATAGCTAGTGTTACTAACTACCTCTAATTGTTTTGTGAGGATAGGGCTTACTCCTTGGTAGGTATTTATTAAGCAGTATTTCAAAGATTCAGGCACTGTTGAAATTGACTCTTTCCATGATTGAAAAGACTCATCTTCTCTAGGTTGTTTTTTGAGATTGACTGGAGGGTCAGAATAAATTGATCCTGTTGAAATTGTTCTAAAACTAGATTGATTCGAATTAATTTGCTTACCTACGGCAATTATTTTATTTTTATTATCCAAATAAAAAATATTACTATGTTTTCCCATTAACTCAAAAATTAAATACTTGCTAATTTTATCTCCAGGTTTTTTTGCAAAACCAAATTTTATAACTCTCTCGAAATCATCTTGATTAATCGAAATTAAAGCCATATATTTTAATCCGTATCTTATTTGTTTAGAAAGTGTGCTTTCTCTTCCAATCTTTTCTGGCTTATTTATTTTTAGTATTCTGGGAGAGTCACCATTCCATGAAACTTCTAACCAAGTTTGAGAATCAACTCCTCTGAAACATAATTGAATAGTATTAGGATCTGGTTGTTGGGCAGTTTCAAACTTTGTAGGTAAAATATTCTTTGTTAAATAATGCAATACAGATCTAATCGATGTAATATCCATTATCTGAGGCACACCTTTTTGCATTATTTCTTTTTAATTCACAAGATCTTCATTTTACTGTAAAACTTTTTTATATGAACAATCAAAAAAAACTCATTATCCTTACCGGACCTAGCGGGGTGGGTAAAGGGACTGTTATTAAAGAAATATTAGGTAAAGATAAAAATATTTGGCTTTCAATATCTGCAACTACTAGACAGCCTAGAGAGGGAGAGAAGGAGGGAGAAAATTATTACTTTTTGAATCAAGAAAAGTTTAAAGAAATGATTGAACAAAACCTTTTTCTTGAATGGGCTAAATTTGCTGGAAACTATTATGGAACTCCTTTATCTTCTGTCAATGAGAAAATCAAAAAGGGATTTAACGTTCTACTTGAAATTGAAGTGGAAGGTGCAAAGCAAATAAAGGAAAAGTTTCCTGAGTCCCTTTCAATATTTTTACTCCCTCCGGATAAAGCAGAGCTAGAGAGAAGAATTAGAAATAGGGGTACAGAAAAAGAAGAGGCAATTAAAAAAAGACTCTTAAGGGCTAGTTATGAGATTTCAGTCTCAAATCAATTTGATTTTGAATTAATAAATCACAATGTTGATGAAACAGTTATGAGAATAATCAAGTTATTACAAACTTGACTATTCTCTCTTTAGTCAGCTCATTGGGTGGAATAATAAGTCTGGGAAAAATCTATTAAATTCAATGATGATTCCTGCGGTCATAGTAATCCAAGCTGCTGCTACAACAGGAGCTGACCTCATGTATTTTGTACTAAATAGTTTGAACATTTTTTTAGATAAATATTTTAGTTAAGGTTTAGCGTGGACCATTTAGAGTGATGTTTTTATCTGATTCTCTAAGTTCTCCACTTCTTCCTTGCTTGTTTGCAAGTAATGGCCACTGGGCTCCTTTTATAAGACATTTCTGGGCTAGCGCAAAGTCTATAAAGATTTCCATGTCAGCAGGATTTTTAGTCTTTTTAGATTCAATTAGATACTCTCTACCTGACCAACCAATTATGCCAGCAATATAAATAAATATTGTGCCTGGAATAAGGAGGTCTCCTTCATGGCCTCTGTTTAAAAGTGCTCCCCATGGTTCTAATGGGGCTCCTAAAATTAAATGAGGTAAGCCATCATCACCGCAAGATGCTTTGCCATACCTTTCAAATCTTGCTATGTCTTTTTGAGTAGTAGCAGAACTTGCTCTCTCAATGAACTTAGGGTTTTCAGAGCATTGATTGAGTGCTGATGCAGTAAATTCTGTGCTTGCTCTGTCTGCGTTTAAGGCAGGCCCATTAGCAGCTAAGGCAATTGGAGTAATTCCTAGGAACAGAAAAAACGAGGTTATGATTGAAAAAAAGAATTTCATAAGTTGCAATCTTTAATTCCTTATAGTGTGTTAAGTAAGAAATTAATATTAAAATAGAACAAGTTGAACCAAATATGCGTAAAGTTTTAGCTATTGAAACAAGTTGTGATGAGACATCTGTCTCAATAGTTTCTAATATTGGCGATACTTTCATAATTCATTCAAATATCATTGCATCTCAAATTGAAGATCATTCAAAATGGGGAGGAGTTGTTCCTGAACTTGCAGCTAGAAAGCATCTGGAATTATTACCTTTTGTTTTAGAAAAGGCTTTAACTGCATCAAAAATCAAAATTGAGGAAGTTGATTATATTGCATCAACTGTAGCTCCTGGATTAGTTGGATGTTTGCGAGTTGGATCGATAACGGCAAGATCACTTTGCATGTTATATTCAAAACCATTTTTGGGAATTCATCATTTAGAGGGACATTTATCTTCAATTCTATTCTCAGAAAACTATCCAAAGAAATCTTTTCTTACATTACTTGTGAGTGGCGGGCATACAGAATTGATAAGGGTTGATGATAGAAGGGGAATGCAAAGACTTGGAAAAAGTTTTGATGATGCCGCTGGAGAAGCCTTTGATAAAGTTGGAAGATTATTAGGTCTTAGTTATCCAGGAGGACCAGCAATTGAAAAGATTGCTAAAAATGGGGACCCTATGAAATTCAATTTACCAAAATGTAGGATTTCTGATAAAAAGGGCGGATTTCTTAAATATGATTTCTCTTTTAGTGGACTAAAAACTGCTGTATTAAGATTAGTTGAGAAAATAAATTTAGACGGGAAGACTGTCCCAGTTCCTGATATTGCTGCAAGTTTTGAGAGAGTAGTGGCAGAGGTCTTGGTAGAGAGAACTATAAGATGTGCAATAGATCATGGCTTGGATAATGTTGTTGTGGTTGGGGGAGTGGCTGCTAATAATACATTAAGAAAAATGATGATTAATGAAGCTAGTAAAAAATCTATTAAAGTTCATTTAGCTCCCCTTAACCTTTGTACAGATAATGCGGCGATGATTGGAGCAGCAGCATTGTTCAGGATCAAATTTAAGGATCAATTAAGTTCCCTTAAATTAGGTG
This sequence comes from Prochlorococcus sp. AG-418-F16, assembly GCA_003214235.1. Lineage (GTDB taxonomy): Bacteria > Cyanobacteriota > Cyanobacteriia > PCC-6307 > Cyanobiaceae > Prochlorococcus_A. The sequence continues at coordinate 2,360 of QCLW01000016.1, read as the reverse complement.
TATCAGGAAGACTATCAATTGAACAAGCCAATACCCTTTATGAAGAAAACCCTCCTTTCTAACTTCAATGAACAAACAACCTAAAATCGAGATTAAAGAAACAAAAAATCTTGTTGATAAGCAGGAACTGAATTTATGGAAAAGAGGGTTTACCCCGCAAGCTGAAATATGGAATGGAAGGATGGCAACTATTGGTATAGGAATAATTCTTATTGTTATTGCTTTAATAAGCCAATTTTCCTAGTAGAGAATAATTATTTAACTTATAAGTATTTTTGAGAGATTTAATGAATTTTAGTTTTGTTCAGCTGATTAATTAAATTAAAAAGTATTGTAATTATTGGACTTGCGATAAGATTATTGATTTAATCAAAATAATCAATATTTTTTATTATTTATAAGAATATATGACGCCTGAAAGGCTTGGATTACTGTGGGGAATAACTGTATTTGCAGGTGCTTGTGCTCGATTATTTTCTTCTTTTACAGGGTTCCCAAGTGTTGTTATTTTATTGCTTTCTGGATTATTCATCGGAAGATCAGGTTTAGGGCTGGTTGAGCCTTTAGATCTCGGACAAGGTCTTGAAACTATTGTCGGGCTTTTAGTCTGCTTGGTCCTATTTGAAGGGGGATTAAATTTAAAACTCCCTGAGGGTAATATAAGAAATACTGTTTTGAAAATTTCATTAGTAAGACTTTTTATTTCATTATTCGCTGGAATTTTTATTGCTCATTGGCTGGCAGGTCTTTCATGGCAAGTCGCAGGAATATATAGTGCCATAGTCCTAGCAACTGGACCGACAGTTATCTCTCCATTAGTTGAACAAATAAAATTAGCTTCCCCTCTTTCGGAAGTTTTAAAAGCTGAGGGTTTGTTACTTGAACCAATTGGTGCAGTCCTGGCATTATTACTTTTAGAACTAACTTTAGGGGACCTACGTGGGATTAATGATGTATTTATTGCATTAATGGAAAGATTAGGGGGCGGAGTTCTTATCGGATTAAGTGCAGGATGGTTATTATCAGAAATTTTAAAAAAAATAAAAAATGAAGCCTCATTTGGTATAGAGCTTCAAGTTACTCTTGGCTTTATTTTTCTTGTGTATGGAATTTGTGAATATTTTTTGCCAGAATCAGGTTTACCTGCTTCAGTTGCGGCAGGGTTTATTGTAGGCAAAAGAGAAGTAATAGATAAGGAGAGATTGGATAATCTAATAGGTGAATTAGCTCAATTAGCAATAACAGTTCTCTTCCCTCTTTTGGCCGCTGATGTTTCTTGGGGTGAATTAAGTCCACTGGGTTGGGGAGGGGTTGTTTGTGTTTTTATGATGATGGTAATTGTTCGTCCTATTTCTATTTGGATAGCAACAATGGGAAGAGAATTAGATTTAAAAGAAAAAGTATTTTTAGCCTGGTTAGCTCCAAGAGGTATTGTTACTGCAGCGGTAGCCTCTCTTTTTTCTATCAGATTAGAGCAGGCTGGTATCCTTGGAGCTGGACGTCTTCAAGGATTAGTTTTTCTTACTATCTTAATGACAGTAGGAATTCAAGGTCTTACGGCTAAACCTTTAGCAAATAGGTTGGAATTAGGTCAAAAAAATTTAGATTGAGATAAGACATCTTTCAATCCGCGATATATCACTTTTACTCTCTGAGAAAAGTTCCCAACTTTGAATTAAATCTGGCCCACTGAGACAACCAAAAAAGGCCACTCTTAATGATTTCATTAAAATCCCTTTTTTTATATTATGAATTTTTGAGATTTCGTTTATTATTTCTTTTGCTTGCTCTTTGTCTAGTTTTATATTATTTTTTTCAATTAAATAATTTAAGACAAGATTTAGAGATGCTTTGCTATCCTTTTTTTCGAGAAAATCTTGACCCTCTTTTTGAATTGGAGGTAATAAGAAAAATGGTTTTGATTGATCAATGGCGTCTTTTAAGAGGGTCATAGAGTCTTTAAGCAAAATTGTTAATTTAATAGCCCATTCTTGAGATGGCGGTTCCCACCCCATGTCATCCCAGTATCTCCTTATGATCCCACTTAGCTTTACTGACTCCATATTTTTTATGTATTGAGAATTAATCCATTTGAGTTTTTCCCAACTGAATTTAGCTCCAGCTTTATTTATATCTGATAAGTCAAAAATTTTAGATATCTCATTAAGTGAAAGTATTTCGCTCTCGGTAGATTTTGGTGACCAACCTAAAAAGGCCATATAGTTCGCTAAGGCCTCAGGTAAATATCCCATATCTCTAAATTCGTCGATTGAAGTAACGCAATCTCTCTTGGATAATTTTTTTCCTTCGTTATTTAGTATTAGTGGTGTATGAGAAAACGTTGGTAATTTGAAATCTAA
>QCLW01000015.1 GCA_003214235.1 Prochlorococcus sp. AG-418-F16 | reverse complement strand
AAAATTCGGGAATTTTAATGGTCTCGGAAAAGATAGTATGGTTAATATTTCTGAGAAAAGCCAAAATCACCCTGGGCCAAACAATTTAAAAGATACATGGGAATTAATTCTTTCGAAATTAGAGCTGCCATCAACAAGAATGTTACTTTCACAACAAGCCGAACTTGAAAGTTTTGATTCTGAGAAAATCACAATTGCATTATCTCCAAACTGGGAAAATATGATTAAAAGCAGAAAAGTTATAATTGAAAATACAGTAAAAAAGATATTTGGAGATCAAATAATACTTAATTTTTCTACCAAACAATTAACCAAAAGTAATCCTACGAACTCTATAGAAACAACCAATCATGAAGTAAAGAATCTGAACCCATTAAAAGAAATAGAACCAAAACAAAATTTATCTGCAAAAACATCTAAAGAAGAAACATATGATAATAGTTCAAAAAACTTAGCAAATTTTTTTAATGGAGAAATAATAGATCTTGATGAATAAATTAAACTCCAGTATGAAGAGTTTTTCGCCAAAGAATCTTTTTAGGGAAAATAGACATTTTTATTGTTACCCAAGGGATTACTAGAAACCAATGTGATAAATAAAAAACAGATAAAAATATCATCAAAAAATTTCCTTTTTGCAATACAGGCACTTCGCTTTTACAATAAGAACCGTACCAAAAAGCAATTCCAGATAGAATAAAAGCTGTAAATGAAATAGGCCAGTAAATTGGTGAATCTGACAAAGCGATACTGAGAACTAAATCAAAAATAGAAATTATTGGCAGTGCATATTGCAAAATGAAAAAGTAAGTTAAATCAAATTTCTGCAAATAATCAATTTTATTAGTAACTAATTGATCCCCATAATCAAAGAATCTTTGTAAGCCGCCCTCTGCCCATCTCTGCCTTTGTGATAATAAAGCATTTAAAGTCTCAACTGCTTCTTCCATTACTGGAGGATCCCATAAGATTCCAATTCTAGATTTTGATAATAATAATCTCAAACTTAAATCTAGATCATCCGTAACTGTGTCTTCATTAAAGGAACCACATGCCAATAATGTATCTTTTTTAATTAATTGACCATTGCCCCTTAATTCAGAGACACCAGAAACTGATAACCTTCCATATTGAAAGATTGCATCCATAGCCATCTCCATTGACTGACATGAAGTTAAAAAATTCTTACTTACATTTGTCACTGATTTTCTTAATTGCACTGCAGACCAATCTCCCTCTTCTACAAAATTAAATAATCTGATCAAAGAATCTTGTTTTAGTTGAGCATCAGCATCCAAAACCAATAACCATTCACCATGAGTAAACTTCAAGGCATAATTTAAAGCTCCTGACTTGCCCCCTCCTGCGTTTGGAGAACGACTTACTACTTTTAGCTTTTCATATTGTCTGGATAATCGATCTAAAATTAAAGGCGTCTTATCAGAACTGCCATCATCAATTATATAAATATTTAAGTTATTTGTTGGATAATCTAAATTAAATAACCTTTCAACTAATCTTGCTATTACGTTCTCTTCATCTCTAGCAGCAACTAAAATATCAAGGACAGGTAACTTTTTATTACTAACTTTAATGCTAAAAGTATTTGAAACGTTATTTCTTTTGAAATTTCTAGAAATAACAATTAAACCATAAAAAGCAATCACGAAAGAAAGAGTCAATATCAAGTATACAAACCCTCCAATATTATAAAAATGAGGAATGGTAGCGACTAAAAAACAAGCAGTAAGAAATATAAAAGATTTCAATCTTCGATTTTTATAAAAACCCTTACTCATAAAAGTAAATTTCTAATTATTTAATTCTCATTGAGAGAATATCTCAATTTTTTGCAATTTTGCATCTCGATAGTAATGATTCAATATTTGTTCATAAGAGAATCCTAATTCAGCCATTTGAATTGCTCCTGACTGTGATAAACCTACACCATGACCGAAGCCTCCTCCTCTCAAAAGCCATAAATCATCACTTAATTTATTAATAGTAAATAAATTACTAGGTATAAAGCTCAATACTCGTCGAATATCATCTTTAACTAAAACAATAGATTTATTAACTTTGCTCGTCTGTATTTCTAATTTTGTCACTCTGCCGCTTAATCCTCGTTCAATAACATTGAGATCCAAAACATTTTCATTAGAATTTATAAGTTTGTTTTTAATTAACTTTTCTTTAATTTTAAGACTAGATATTTTCTTTTTCCAGCGAAAAAGAGAATGATTACTCCCATAAAACTGTTCTTTATCAAAATCTAAAAAATTATTCAATTCAGATTCACTTGAAATTGGAAGTTTAAAAATTTTATTTAATGATTTAGAACCATCTATGATTGAATTGAAGTAAGAATAATCTTGCATTTGCCAAGACTCGCCCGCTGTAGCAGATACCCCACCATTAGAACCATGATAAAAAGCATTTATTGGTTGACTTTTATATGTGAGAATTAAATTTGAAGTTGCTTTTATAGCTTTTTTTACTTTTTTATTTTTAATTTTAGGAGGCTTATAAACTTGACATTGAGTGCTTATACATAAATGATATTTATCCATCTTAAATCTATCCGAATTAAAAATTCCCCAAGTTCGTGCAATAACTGCTTGTGCCTTGAGTGCTTCTAAAGGAGAACGCGGTCCAATTTCGTATGGCAAAACACCTGCCAAATAATCATCAAACTTAATTTTTTGAATTAATGTCCAAGTTCCATATGAATCTTGTATTAAATAAAAATTTTTACCAAAATTAACATCATTTATTTTTATTTCCTCGTCAGAATAAATATGTATAGGTCCTTCGAGTTTCTTAAAACTATATGCACTACTAAGAAAAGGAGTAATTTGAATATTTTTTATTTTTCTGAAAATCTTATTTTTTAATTTAAATTCAGGCAAATTATCTTCAAATGGGATCCATACCTCCCAATTTTTAGGGTAAGCAACAGTAGTCTTAAATCCTTTATCTTTTAGTTTTTCCGATTGTTTTTTTGCTGATTCATAGCTGGCAAAAGGACCAAAAACAATTCTTTCAATTGTTTGTGGATTTTTGATAAGTATATCCCTCCAGACAATATTAATCTGTTTTGATTTATGTTTGATACCATTGGAAGAATGCAAGTTTAAAAAGCCTTTATCAGTTACAAAATTAATATTCTTATTCTTAGAGAAACTATCACTTTTCCCACCTAGATACTGCTTTAAACCAATTAAAAATTTTCCTTTTTTAATTTCTGTATTGAGTTCAACTTTCGGAAATTCTTCTGCGACTATATTAGAGGTAAGTTTATTGTTTATTATTAAAAGAGAAATACAGCCTAAAAAAAAATTTAAAAAGGTAACTTCACGTTTCATAGATAGCAACTTTCCTTATCAATTAAAAACTTTAATTTGCGCCAATGCGTATAAAGGTTTAGATTATCCTAATTAAACACATTTGACTTAAATGTCTAAACTAAAAACTCGTAAATCAGCAGCCAAAAGATTTAAAGCTACTGCGACGGGTAAATTCTTGAGAAGGAGGGCTTTCCATAATCATTTACTTGATCATAAAAGCTCAAAATTAAAAAGACATCTCTCGACAAAAGCCGTAGTTGATGAAAGAGATGCTGATAATGTAAGATTGATGATTCCATACGCATAAATCCTTAACCCATTTTCCTTAGCAATTCATGGCACGTGTAAAAAGAGGCAATATAGCCAGAAAAAGAAGAAACAAAATCTTAAATCTTGCTAAAGGTTTTAGAGGAGGAAACAAAAATCTTTTCAGAACTGCAAATCAAAGAGTCATGAAAGCTCTTTGTAATGCTTACAGAGATAGAAGAAGAAGAAAAAGAGATTTTAGAAGACTTTGGATTTCTAGAATTAATGCTTCCGCAAGAATCAATGGGACGAACTACAGCAAGTTAATAAATGGCATGAAAAATTCTGAAATTATTATTAATAGAAAAATGCTTGCTCAATTAGCCTTAAATGACCCAAAGTGTTTTGAAAAAATAGTTTCTTCCGTTAGCAATTAAAAAAAAGAATATAATCTTAAAAAATAATTCTAAATAATGGAAATATCTTCCTTTCAATCCTATTTAATAATTCTTTTTGTAGTACTAATAATAATTTCTATTTTTGTTTTAAGACAATTTTTAAGAACAAGAAGTGAAGAATTGAATTTAGTAAAATTTGAACAGAAAGGGTTAGATTCCCTAACTCAAGCCACAGAATTATATGAATTTGGTTCTATTCAGATAAAAAAAAGATTATATTCTGAAGCAACTAAGACTTTTTTAAAAGCTATTGATAATTATGAAAATGAACCAGATGAGGCCAAAGCCATTATAAATAATGCTTTAGGATTTTCTTATGCTGCTCAAAATGAATTTAAAAAAGCAATTAAACACTATAACTCTGCAATAAAATCACTACCAGAATATCCGATTGCCTTAAATAATCTTGCCTCAGCACAACAGCGTTTATTGGAATATGACTTGGCATATGCGACTTATCAGAAGGTTTTAGTTATAGATCCAAAAAACAAAACCGCAATTAAAAAAAGTAAGGAGTTAGAAAAAAGAAATAACTACAAACCTTATCAAGGTATAAAAGATAAAGGATTTTGAATATGGACAATTATTCATCTTTACGAATTGGAGGAAAACAATTTTCCAGTAGATTAATGGTAGGTACTGGCAAATACAAATCTACACAAGATATGATAGAAAGTTTGTCAAATTCAGACACAGAAATTATAACTGTAGCTGTTAGAAGAATTAAAAATGATCAGACCGGAGACAATTTACTCGAAAAGATTAACTGGAAGAAATACTGGATGCTTCCTAATACAGCTGGTTGTGTGAATGCAGATGAAGCCGTCAGAATAGCAATTTTGGGAAGAGAGCTTGCAAAATTATCTGGTCAAGAAGAAAATAATTTTGTCAAGTTGGAAGTGATTCCTGACAAAAAATATTTGTTGCCCGACCCAATAGAAACGGTAAAAGCAGCTGAAGTTTTAATAAAAAAGGGTTTTGCTGTACTTCCCTATATAAATGCAGATCCTATTCTTGCAAAAAGACTAGAAGAATTAGGTTGTTCAACTGTAATGCCATTAGGCTCGCCTATTGGCTCCGGACAAGGTTTATTAAATTTATCAAACATAGCGATAATTATTGAGAATGCAAAAGTACCTGTGATAATTGACGCAGGAATTGGAGTGCCGAGTGAAGCATCTCAAGCTATGGAACTTGGAGCCGATGGTGTTTTAATCAATAGTGCAATCGCACAAGCTGAAAATCCGCCTCTAATGGCTCAAGCAATAAATTATGGGGTTAAAGCTGGCAGGCAAGCTTTTCTTGCAGGAAGAATTAAAAAACAAGACTTTGCAATAGCAAGTTCACCAGAGAAAAATATATCTATCTAATTCTCTAAATTTAAAAAAATTTACAAGTAAAGTGAAAATTTATTATTTGATTGTTTTTATCCTATTAAGAAAGAAGATTTGAAACTATTTACAATGTTTTTTGGCAAATTGGAAGCACACTGTAGTAATTTAATAACTATATTATGAATCTATTAATTCTGGAGTTCTGAGTGAAAGTTATTGTTCTAGGTGGTGATGGTTTTTGCGGTTGGCCTTGTGCGGTGAATTTAGCAGAGCAAAATCATGATGTAATTATTGTCGACAATTTAAGTCGTAGAAAAATAGATATAGATCTAGAAGTAGAATCTTTAACTCCGATTTCTTCAATAACAGAAAGACTTTCTGCATGGGAAGAGATTGGAGGTAAACCCATGAGATTTCTTAACATGGATATCTCTAAACAATATCAAAAATTACTAAATTTGCTTATTGAAGAAAAACCAGATTCAGTTATCCATTTCGCAGAACAAAGAGCGGCACCTTATTCAATGAAATCAAGTTTTACCAAAAGATATACAGTAGATAATAATGTAAATGGCACTCACAACCTTCTTGCTGCAATCGTAGAAAGTAATTTAGATGTTCATGTCGTTCATTTAGGAACAATGGGAGTCTACGGATATGGATCCCATAGAGGTGCAACAATTCCAGAAGGTTATTTAAAAGTTGAAGTTCCACAACCAGATGGGAGCCGCTTTGAAGAAGAAATATTACACCCTGCAAGTCCAGGCAGTGTTTACCATATGACTAAAACTTTAGATCAATTATTATTTCTTTACTACAACAAAAATGATCTTGTAAGAATCACTGATCTGCATCAAGGTATTGTTTGGGGAACAAATACAGAAGCAACTTTAAAGGATCCTAGACTGACAAACAGATTTGACTATGACGGAGATTATGGAACTGTTCTTAACAGATTTCTAATGCAAGCAGCCATTGGATATCCATTAAGTGTTCATGGTACGGGAGGACAAACAAGAGCATTTATACATATAAAAGATTCGGTAAAATGTGTACAACTTGCTCTTGAGAATCCTCCAAAATCTGGCGAGAGAGTCAAAATCTTTAATCAAATGACTGAAAGTCATCAAGTTGGAGAATTAGCTAAAAAAGTTGCATCTCTAACAGGGGCTGGGATAAATTATTTACCAAATCCAAGGAACGAAGCAGTTGAAAATGATTTAATTGTTGATAATAAATGCTTTATAGAATTAGGTTTAAACCCAACAACTCTTGATAATGGCTTATTAGAAGAAGTTGTTGAAGTTGCTAAAAAATTCTCTAATAGATGTGATTTAAAACGCATACCTTGTGTTTCATCTTGGACCAAAAAACAAGCTGAGGCTATAAAGACTAATTAAAATTTCTGAAATAATTACCTTAAGAAAGTGAAAATTGCATTGTTTACTGAAACTTTTTTACCTAAAGTTGACGGCATAGTAACAAGACTAACCAAAACTATTGAATTTTTAATAAAAAATGGTGATGAAGTTATAGTTTTTTGTCCAGAGGGGTGTCCAGAGTCATATATGGGCGCAACTGTAGTTGGGGTCGCTGCCATGCCATTACCCCTATACCCAGAGTTGAAGCTCGGTCTGCCAGGTCCTGCAGTTTCAGATAAGTTAGAAACATTCAAACCAGATTTAATACATGTTGTCAATCCAGCTGTACTTGGCTTAGGTGGTATATGGTTGGCTAAAACTAATAATATTCCTTTAATTGCAAGCTACCATACTCATCTTCCTAAATATCTTGAACATTACGGTATGGGTATGTTAGAGCCACTTTTATGGGAATTACTCAAAGCAGCTCATAATCAAGCCTTGTTAAATTTATGTACATCCACCGCTATGGTAAATGAGTTAAAAGATAAAGGTATTCAAAGGACCGCTCTATGGCAAAGAGGAGTAGATACTCACAGTTTCCGACCTGATTTGAGAAGTGAGAAAATGAGAGAAAAATTATTTGGGAAATATCAAGATGCTAATTACCTATTGATTTATGTAGGAAGATTATCAGCAGAAAAGCAAATTGAAAGAATAAAACCAGTCTTAGAAAGTATCCCTAATACTTGCTTAGCACTTGTAGGTGACGGACCATATAGAAACCAGCTTGAAAAAATATTCGAAAATACCAAGACTAATTTCATAGGATATTTATCTGGAGATGAACTTGCTAGCGCCTATGCATCTGGTGATATATTTTTATTTCCCTCTAGTACAGAAACACTTGGATTAGTTTTACTAGAAGCAATGGCGGCAGGATGTCCAGTTATCGGAGCAAATAAAGGAGGAATTCCAGACATAATTAGCGATGGCATTAATGGTTGTTTATATGATCCTGATGAAAAAGACAATGGGGAACAAAGTTTAATTGAAGCAACAAAAAAAATTCTGGAGAATGAAGATAAAAGAGAAGTTATGAGGAAAGCGGCAAGAAACGAAGCAGAAAAATGGGATTGGAATCAAGCAACTTTACAACTGCAAAATTATTATTCAGATACTCTCAAAGAAATAAATTAAACTTTATCTAAATTATGCTACGTGTGGAGGCGTAGGATTACTATACGAACTTAAAGGAAGTATTAAAGTAGCTATATTTTGATTCTTTTCAGGCCTTTTTTTCTTTGAGAATTTTTTACCAAAAGGTACTCTTATAACATTAGTTCCTTCAATGGAACAAATATTTGAGTTATCCCCTGAAAAATTATTAACAAAATTTGGCAAGTTAATATCTTTTATTGGCAAGTGTTTAACATTACCAGATTTAAAATCTTTGGTCATAGCTTCAAATACCCCAAAAAATTTGATGCTCGGTTATTTTAATAAAAAAATTTAAAAAAATTCTATAAGAAAATATTAAATTTTTATTCACATTGATAATAACTAAGTAAATACAAGGACGCTAGTCCTTTAAGCACATTTTGTTTCTTCTAAAGTCTCTTCTTGATTTACATTGCAAGAACAAATTAAATTGCGATCACCGTATGCATTATTAATCCTAGAAACTGAAGACCAAAACTTAATATTTGTTAGAGTTTTATAAGGAAAAGAAGCTTTTTCCTTTGAATAAGGATAATTCCAATTATCAGCAATCAACTCTTTAAGAGTATGAGGAGCATTGCTTATTACATTATTATTCTTTAAATCAATATTATTTTCTATTTCACTAATTTCATCCCCAATCAATAGCATAGCCTCACAAAATCTATCCAATTCTGCCAAACTCTCGCTTTCGGTAGGCTCTATCATTATGGTCTCTAGAACAGGCCAGCTTATAGTTGGGGCATGAAAACTATAATCTATTAATCTTTTAGCTAAATCATTTACACTCAAACCAGTTTTGGATTTCAAATCTCTAAAATCTAAAATACATTCATGTGCTACAAAATTATTTTTTCCCTTATAAAGAATCTTGAATTTATGCTTTAAAGAATGCGCAATATAATTTGCGGATAAAATAGCATGCGCAGTTGCTTTCCTTAAACCACTAAGCCCAGCCATTTTTATATACATCCAACTTATTGGAAGAATACTTGCACTCCCATGTTTAGCAGAAGATACGTAATTGAAACTATTAGATAAATTATTATCCATTAAAGAATGAGTAGGAAGAAATGGGCTTAAAGTTTCTGATGCCGCAACTGGACCAACTCCTGGACCTCCACCTCCATGTGGAATGCAGAATGTTTTATGTAAATTCAAATGACATACATCAACACCATAGTCCCCGGGTTTGCATAATCCAACCTGAGCGTTCAGATTTGCTCCATCTAAATAGACAAATCCTCCAACAGAGTGAATTAAGTCACATATCTTTCTGATTTGCAATTCAAAAACTCCATGAGTAGAGGGGTAGGTCAACATAAGTGCTCCTATTTGGTTATCAAATTTTTTGACCTGGATCGACAAATCTTGAAAATCAATATTTCCTTCCTCATCACATTCAACAGTTAAAACATCAAAACCTGCCATAACTGCACTAGCAGGATTTGTTCCATGAGCACTTTTAGGAATTAAACATTTTTTTCTTGAAAGTTCGCCTTTTGATTCAAAATAAGAATTTATTGCCAATAAACCTGCAAACTCTCCTTGAGAGCCTGCATTTGGTTGAAAAGAAACTGACTTTAAACCAACGATATCACTTATCCATTTTTCTAGGTCAGATATTATTTTGGTATAGCCCTTAGTTTGATCTAGTGGAGAAAAAGGATGAATGGAAGATAAATTAGCCCAAGAGACTGGATTTAACTCTGCTGCAGAATTTAACTTCATGGTACAGCTTCCTAAAGGCATCATTCCATCTACCAAAGAAAAATCTTTTTCAGCAAGCCGGAATATATATCTCATTAATTCAGTTTCACTTTGGTAATTTTTGAATATATCTTGCTGCATCCATTCACTGGATCTCAAAGCTATACTTTCAAGATGAAATCCTTTATCAAATTGTATATGCTCTAAATCTTCTTTTTTTTCTAAAAGGTTTGCTATGAAAGTCAAAATATCTTTGATTTCTTTTTCATTACTAAGCTCATCTAATGAGATCCCAAAGCCAGTTGAATCTTCAATAGTTGATCCCAACGGCAAAATTCTTAAATTATAACCATTTTTTAAAGCTTCATTATGGATCTTTTGGGAGTGCTCAGAATAAACGTCAACACTATCAAATCTAATCCCATCAGGAATATCAAAACCTAAATCAACCAAACATGATTCTAAATTTATTCTCAACTCTACTAATCTCTTAGCAATTTGCATTAATCCAGAGGGTCCATGATAAATAGCATAAAAAGAAGAAATTATGGCTAACAAAGATTGAGCAGTACAAATATTACTAGTGGCCTTCTCCCTTCTAATATGTTGTTCTCTTGTTTGCAATGCTAGTCTTAAAGACTTTTCTCCATTTTTAGAGAGAGTTTGCCCAACAATCCTTCCAGGTATCAACCTTTTATATTTTTCGCTACATGCAAAATATGCGGCATGGGGGCCACCAAAACCCATTGGAACCCCAAATCTTTGCATACTACCCACTGCAACATCAACACCAAATTCAGAAATTGGTTTGATTAATACTTGTGCCAGTGGATCAATACATGCAGTTACAATAATTTCTGATCTATGTGCTTGGGATATTAAGAATGTGGGATCAAATAATTCGCCATTTTTACCAGGTAATTGCAACAAAATCCCAAAAACATCATCATGATTAGGAAGGTTGCATTGATTAAAGCGTTTTAAGGATATTCCCAAAGATTTTGCTCTGGTTTGTAGAACATTAAAAGTATGATCAAAAACATTTGATTCCACTAAGTACACTTTTGAAGATTTATTGTTTCTTGCAGCAAAACTCATGGCCATAGCTTCTGCAGCAGCAGTGCCCTCATCTAACAAAGATGCATTGGCAACAGGGAATCCTGTAAGTTCACAGACAATAGTCTGAAAATTAAATAGAGCTTCTAACCTTCCTTGTGCAATTTCTGCTTGGTATGGAGTATAGGACGTGTACCACCTAGGATTTTCGAGAACATGTCTTTGTATTACTTTAGGCATGTGATTGTCATAATAACCAAGGCCTATTAGTGATCTCATTTTGGTATTTTTCTTTGCAATCTCTTCTAATTCATCTAAAGCCTCAATTTCTGAACAACCTTGGGGCAATATTTCTGAAGATTTATCTTTAAGCTGAATATCTTTCGGAAGAACTTGATTTATAAATTGATCAATATTATTAAAACCAAGCTTATTCAGCATAATTCTCTCATCATTATCTCCTAACCCCAGATGCCTATCTATAAACAAATCGGACCCAAATTTGGATAACATATTAAAATATTTTTCTTTAAAATAGCTCTTTTTAAAAAGTTTGCCTTATTTTGGTACAACCTTTGATTGATATTCCTCAGAAGTCATCAAATCAGCAATTAATACTTTTGATTCTGGTTTCAAAATTACTAACCAACCTTCTCCAATCGGATCATTCTGTAAAAGCTCAGGGTTATCAATAACACTTTCATTTACAGATACTATTTCCCCTGAAAAAGGCAGGTAGACTTCCTCAACGGCCTTAACAGATTCTATTGTTCCAAAAGTATCACCTTTCTCTAAAGTCGTCCCTTGATCAGCTAACTCAACAAAAACAATATCTCCTAATTGATCTATTGCAAATTCACTAACTCCAATTTTTAACAATCCATTTTCTTCAAAGACATATTCATGGGTATCAGCATAATTGAAGTTGTCCGGAAACTGGTAAGGCATGATTAAGTTGCTAAAGAAAGTAGAGAATCCTTTGAAATTAATTTATCCTCTAATAATTCAGATAATAATTGAATTAATGCAATTTTGATATGAGCCATGTGAGAACCACCTTGAACAAAAATATTATAAGGATCTCTTAGAGGAGCATCAGCGGAAAATTCACTTGTACTACCTTCAATAAAGGTACCTCCTGCCATTAATAATTTTGAATCATATCCATCCATTGGTGATGGAACAACATTTAGAAAAGAATCTACTGGTGAAGAATTTTGAAAAGATTGACAAACTTTTTGTACCAAATCAGGATTATTCAATCTTACTGACTGAATAAGATCAGATCTATAAGTTGCTGGCTCTGGCAAAACCTTAAATCCCAAATTTTTAAAAACTGCGGCAACCATATCAGCACCTTTTAGTGATTCGTGAACAATTTGTGGTGCTAAGAACAAACCCTGCAAAATTAATCTTCCTAGTCCAAAATTTATTCCTGCAGATGAACCAATACCTGGTGAAGTTAATCTGTAACAGGCCATCTCAACCAACTCTGCATCTCCTGCAATGTACCCACCAGTAGGAACGATTGTTCCTCCCAAATTTTTAATCAATGATCCAGCAATTATATTTGCACCTTTAGAAATTGGTTCACTATCTTCAACAAGCTCCCCATAACAGTTATCAACAAAACATATGCATTTAGGATCAAGGGAATGAATCAGACTACAAATTTTCTCTATCTGATTATTCGTTAGAGATTTTCTCCAACTATATCCACAACTTTTTTGTATGAATACTAATTTGCATGAATTTTCTTTAAAAGAATGAACAATTTTTTCTTCAAAAGAATCAAAATTCTCGCAGATATTTATTTGCTTATATTCAATCCCAAAATCTTTAAGTGAGCCTTTACCTCCTCCCCTGATTCCTATCACTTCTTCTAATGTGTCATATGGTTGTCCTGTAAGAGATAACATCACATCTCCAGGTCTAAGAATTCCAAATAAGACAGAACTTATTGCATGCGTTCCACTTACAAATTGCATTCTCACAGCTGCCTTTTCAGCGAGAAACAATCTTGCAAAAACCGCATCAATTTTTTCTCTAGATATATCATCATGACCACTACCAGAGGATTGGTTGAAATGAATAGTAGAAACTTTTTCTTCCTTAAAAATTGTCAAAATATTTTCTAATTTCTGGAAAACCTGATTGGATCTTTCCTGAAAAACTTTACTTAAACTCTCTTCTACAGAAAGAACAGCATTTTCAGCCAGTTTTAAATTATTGTTTAATGTCATTAATTATGAAAACTCATGTTATTTTTCAGAAGCTGAATTTCTTAATTCTGCGAGGAAAGCATTAGGTCCTCTTCCCTCAAAATAAGAGAGTTTTTTTGAAGCCTCATATAAATCAAGTAGTTCTCCATCTAATTCTTCTGCCGTATAGTCTCTAATTCCTGCTATTACCTCAGCAAAACGTTCTCTACGGGTAGATTTATTGACAGTATAGGCTTCCATTACCTTAATTTTACATGATCTCCAAGCTTTATCCTGACAAAAATGAACTGAAAGGGCATCACTTAAAGCAGAAGCTTCTTCATCTTCTATATACCAGTCAAAAGATGAAGGGAGAGATTTTAATCCTGCAAATATCTCAAATAACTCTCCTGCGGACAAGGGATTACCAGAATCATTTTTTAAGGGTAATGCGGACTCTTGCAAAGATTTCCATAATTCAGGGTAATCAGTTTCTAAACGATCCCTTATTTTGTCTATACCTTGATCAAGAATCGTATTAATTTGAGCTAAAGCAAGAAACACTTCTGGCCCCGGCGAAGATAACTTTCCATTCCTAAGATTAGAAATTTGCGAATTATGAACTTTACCTAAATCAAGAATTTCAGAAAGTAATGGCAATACCCTATGCGACCAACCATTTCTCTCATGCCAGAGGTGTATCAAATGAGCCATAGCCCTTCGACCTCTAGATAATTTATCGCGATATCCTAGACTCACAGATAATTAAACTTATCAATAGTATAGTATGATAATATTACATATCGGTAATTTTGAAAATAGTATTTCAATATCATGAACTCAGTAATTTTCCAAGAAACAGCAAAGTTAAAAAAACCTGTTCCAGCTGAAAAAGTCATAGAGCTATCAGAAAAACTACTAGAACCTTCCAGTTATTCAAAACAATATCCTCCAAGACTGCATAAAACTTGGGGAACAATTGCTTTCATGGTGGTAATTCATATTCTTTCTTTAGTCGCAATACAACCAAAATTTTGGAGTCTACCGGCAGTTGTATCATTATTATTTTTTTACTGGGTTACTGCATGTTTAGGCGTCACTCTTGGATATCACAGATTGTTATCACACAGATCCTTCATGGTTCCAAGATGGTTAGAAAGATTTTTTGCTACCTGCGGAGCCATAAGTTGCCAGCATGGACCTATTGATTGGGTAGGTTTACATAGGCATCACCACTCTTTTTCAGATACAGAAGTAGATCATCACAATAGTAAAAAAGGGTTTTGGTGGAGTCATATGGGTTGGATGTTCAAAGATGTTGAAGCACTAAAAGCTGTTCCAAAACTAAGTGCAGATTTAATTAAAGATCCATATTATAGGTTTCTAAATAAATATTTTTTATTTTTACAAATTCCTATTGGACTCTCTTTATACGCCATAGGTCAAAAATTAGGAGTTGGGGGCTGGGCTCTTGTACTTTGGGGCATTCCATTGAGACTTGTAGTCGTTTATCACATAACTTGGCTAGTAAACTCTGCAACACATTGTTGGGGTAAAGCGCCTTTTGACAGTGGTGATTCCTCCAAAAACAATGCTTGGGTTGCTGCATTAACATTTGGAGAGGGCTGGCATAATAATCATCATGCATTTCCTAACTCGGCAAAACAAGGATTATTTAGAGGTCAAATTGATCTGACTTGGGAACATATTAAGATTCTTGCAAAATTAGGTCTTGCAAAAAAAGTAAAGTTACCCTCGAGGTCTTATTATTAAATAATATCGTTAAATATTTTCATGTCTAAAAGAGTACAAGTCGCATTAACTGAATCAATCGTCTCGCTCGGTAAAGAAGGCGACTTAGTTGAAGTAGCACCTGGATATGCAAGAAATTTCCTATTACCTTATGGTAAAGCAATGAATGTAACACCAGCTGTTCTTAAACAAATTGAAAGAAAAAAAGAAAAAGAAAAAATTGCTGCCGACAAATTAAAGCAAGAAGCTCTAGATTTTCAAACTGCATTAAAAACGATAGGAAGATTCACTATTAAAAAACAGGTTGGGGAAGATGGTGTACTGTTTGGAACTGTGACCAATGGGGATGTTGCTGAAGCAATACAAGAAGCAACCAAAAAAGAAATTGATAGAAGAAACATCACAGTTCCTGATATTCATAATTTGGGCTCCTTTACGGCAAAATTAAAATTACATCAAGAAGTGAATGCAGAAATAAATATTGAAGTAACAAGTTAATCAATGTGTTGCATTATTTTGAAAAGTAGCCAAAGTATATATCTAAGCAATTAAAGATATGGTTTCAGTACCTTTTCCAAATAATGGGCAAAATAAAAACTTTAAAAAAGATTTTAATAGTGAAAATGCTGGGTTAGTCCCTCCTCAAAACATTCAAGCGGAAGAAGCTGTTCTCGGTGGCATACTACTTGACCCAGATGCGATCGGCAGAATTGCAGACTTAATAAAACCTGAAGCTTTTTACATAAATGCTCATCGAGAGATTTATAGAACATCATTAATGTTGCATACCCAGGGAAAACCAACTGATTTAACATCAATGAGTGCATGGTTAGCAGATAATGGATCACTAGAAAAAATTGGAGGTAACAACAAATTAGTAGAACTAGTAGAAAATGTATCCTCTACAGCGTCAATAGAACAAGTTGCTAATTTAATTAACGATAAATTCATGAGAAGGCAACTTATCAGATCTGGGAATGAGGTGGTTCAACTAGGTTTTGATCAGACTCAAGATACTAATGAAGTATTAGATAAAGCCGAGCAAAAAATATTTGAAATCAGTCAAGAAAAACCTTCAAAAGGTCTTACTCAAGCAGCTGAAATCCTTACAAGTACTTTCAATGAAATAGAGTCGAGATCATTAGGAACTTCAGTAGCTGGTATTCCAGTAAATTTTTACGACCTTGATGCTATGACTCAAGGTTTTCAAAGAAGTGATTTAATAATCGTGGCCGGAAGACCTTCAATGGGAAAAACCTCAATGGTGCTAAACCTTGCGAAGAATGTTGCTCAATCTCAAGATTTACCTGTGTGTGTATTTAGCCTTGAAATGAGTAAAGAACAATTGACATATAGATTACTTTCTATGGAAGTAGGAATCGAAAGTGGCAGACTAAGAACAGGTAGATTGCAACAAGATGAATGGCCACTCCTTGGAGAAGGTATAAATTCATTAGGTCAACTACCAATATTTATAGATGACAAACCTAACCTAAGTGTTTTAGAGATGAGATCTTTATGTAGAAGATTAATAGCTGAACAAAAAAAAGAACTTGGATTAATTGTGATTGATTACCTCCAATTAATGGAAGGAACAACTCCTGACAATAGAGTTCAGGAGCTGTCACGGATAACAAGAGGCCTTAAAAGCATGGCTAGAGAATTAAAAGTTCCAGTTGTTGCTTTGTCTCAACTTAGTAGAGGAGTAGAGTCTCGAACAAACAAAAGACCAATGTTAAGCGATCTAAGAGAATCAGGTTCTATTGAACAAGATGCAGATTTAGTATTAATGATTTATAGAGATGAATACTATAATCCAGAGACTGAAGATAGAGGTATAACAGAGATTATTGTCACTAAACATAGAAATGGACCCGTGGGAACTGTTAAATTATTATTTGAACCTCAATTTACAAGATTTAGGAATTTAGCTAATTAAATCAATCCTAAAATGCAAGATCATCAATCACTAAATGAATCTTTTGACATAATCGTCATTGGAGGAGGACATGCAGGATGCGAAGCAGCTATAACAACAGCAAAATTAGGATTTTCAACAGCCTTATTTACAATCAATCTAGATAGGATTGCATGGCAACCTTGTAACCCTGCAGTTGGTGGGCCAGCAAAAAGTCAATTAGTGCACGAAGTTGATGCATTAGGAGGAATTATTGGAAAATTAGCCGATGAAACAGCAATCCAAAAGAGGATATTAAATGCAAGTAGAGGGCCAGCTGTATGGGCATTAAGAGCTCAAACGGATAAAAGAGAATATTCAAAAAGAATGATCGAAATACTACAAAATACAGATAATTTATCCTTGAAAGAGGCAATGATTACTGAACTTGATATTGCAAAAAATGAGGTAATTGGATTGAACTCAAAAAAATTCATACAAAAACGAATAAAGGGTGTAAAAACTTTCTTTGGTAGTTATTATTCAGCGAGATCAGTTATCATTACAGCCGGTACTTTTTTAGATGGAAGAATATGGATAGGAAATAAATCAATGTCAGCTGGTAGATCTGGTGAACAAGCGGCACAAGGTCTTACTCAAAACTTGCACGAAATTGGAATAAAAACAGAACGTTTAAAAACAGGAACTCCAGCAAGAGTAGATAAAAAAAGTATCTTTTTTGATGAATTAGATATTCAACCAAGTACAGCAAGTGATAAATATTTTTCGTTTGACCCAGATATCAAAAATAATATGCCCCAGGTTAGTTGTCACATAACAAGAACAACTTCTAAAACACATCAACTAATTCGAGATAATTTACATTTAACTCCCATTTACGGTGGTTTTATTGATAGTAAGGGTCCAAGATATTGTCCATCGATTGAAGATAAAATCGTTAAATTTGCTGATAAAGAATCACATCAAATTTTCTTAGAACCAGAAGGAATTAATACTCCTGAAATATATGTTCAAGGATTTTCTACAGGTTTACCCGAAAATATTCAATTAAAACTTTTAAGAACCTTACCTGGATTAAATAACTGTAAAATGTTACGCCCAGCATATGCTGTGGAGTATGAATATATACCTGCAACACAGCTCCAAACATCACTAGAAACAAAAGAAATTGAATATTTATTTAGCGCTGGGCAAATTAATGGAACTACTGGTTATGAAGAAGCAGCTGCGCAAGGATTAGTTGCAGGAATCAATGCGATAAGAAAACTAAACAAAAGAGATCCAATAATCTTTACTAGGGAAAGCAGCTATATAGGAACAATGATTAATGATTTAATTACTAAAGATCTCAAAGAACCATATAGAGTTCTTACTAGTAGGAGTGAATATAGGTTAACCCTAAGAGGAGATAATGCAGATAGAAGATTAACCCCATTAGGTTATCAAATAGGGCTAATTGATGAGAAAAGATGGTCGGCTTATCAAGAAAAAATGAAATTACTTGAAGAAGAAAAATTAAGACTAACAAACACCCGTTTAAAAAATACCGATGAAATAGCGAAAAAAATAGAATTAGACACAGGATCAAAAATCAAAGGGTCAACAACTTTGAAAGAACTCTTAAAAAGACCAAACTTTCATTATTCAGATCTAATTAAATATGGTTTGACTGAAAAAGATCTTACTTCTTCAATACAGGAAGGTGTTGATATAGATATTAAATACGAGGGTTATCTTAAAAGACAACAAAACAACATTGAACAAATAAATCGTCAAAGCTGTAAATCTTTGCCTCAAGAAATCAATTATGAAAAGATAGATACATTATCTTTAGAAGCTAGAGAAAATTTGAATAAGATAAAGCCAAAAAATTTTGGTGATGCTTCAAAAATTCCTGGAGTTAGCAAAGCTGATTTAACTGCATTACTTGTTTGGCTAAAAATAAGAGAAATAAAAACAGAAAAGGTAAATATTTTTACTGAAAAAAAGTTATCATCTTAAAAGCAATCTCACAGAGCACTGAATAATAAACTTTTTAACTCACCAAAAATATTATGGGAAGAAAAAGCCTCTACTTTTTTAGGGAAAAATTCACTACCAAAAATATCTGGTCCATGGAAATTAATGCTGCTTGGGGATGGAAGTCCAACTAGACATCTGCAGCTTTTAACTAATCAAGAAACAAAAATTAAATTAATTTCAATGCAACTAGATCCTCTATTCAGCCAAGAGGGCCCAAAAGAATTGAATCAGTTAAATGGCCCTTTAATTAGAAGACAAGTATGGATTAAAAACAATAATAAAAACTTAGCATGGGCTGAAAGTTGGTGGAATGCAGAAGAAGTGAGTGAAAATTTAAAAGCTAAAGAAGAACCAATTTGGAAAAATTTGACGCAAGACAGATCAGAATTGTTTAGAGAAGTTGATGGAATTTCACTTGTGAATTCAAAATGGTTAGAAGATCAATTTTGTTTTAAAGGTCCATTCTGGTCAAGAAATTATAGATTTTTTCGTGACAAAAAGCCCCTAACAATTATTAGAGAAGTTTTCAATCCACATTTAGAAAGTTTACTAGGTTCTTCTGGAATTAAAGAATTTGCAAATCTATACTCTTCTTCTTCTTGATCTAGGAAGATTTCTTGATTTGGATTGACCTCCTTGGTTTAATTGATCTCTTGGTGTATAGTTCTCTTTTTCTGAAGCTCTTTGCCATCTTTCAACTTTGAAATCCATTTCATCTGGCCAATCTTCCTCTTTACATTCTTTCCCATAAGGTAATTTTTTTTGCTCAGTTGTCTGTAAATTTTTTGGTTGCCTTAAAGAGATTGCTTCTAAAGGTCTTTTTGAATGAGGTTTAGCAGATTCATAAGAATTTGATTCTCTAGTAAATGTCTTATTATCGCTTTTATCATCGTAAAAATTGTCATAATCATACCAATCATCATTATCTTCATCAAAAAATAAATCCACTTTTTCAGATACCCATCTTCCTACTTTTTTAACATTTTTACTTGTTATTCCTTGAAAATCTGAGTTCCTTCTTTTGCCTGGCCTAGCCCCAGATACTCCATCAACGAATTGTCTTCCAGTTTCAAAAATTTTATCAACTTGTTTATCAACAATATTTCTATCAAAACTATTTCTCAGATTTCTAATTCTTCTTGAATCCATAAATTATTATGTTTTTCAAATATAAATTACATTAAAAAAAGAGATAATTCCAAATATAGAAACAAAAACACATCTTATATTTTTAATCAAACAAAATTAAACAGTTTTTATTCCATGATCCATTGAAGAAATTTACACAACATTTTTTACAGGCAATATTCTTTATTCTTTTCCTATAAAAAAATTTCTCACCACAATTTTGACACGTTCCTATATATTTTAATTCTCTCCTTTCAACAGGAAATGAGTGCCTTACAGAAATTTGAAAATTCATCTCTTTCACATTTATTTCATTCATCTTTCCTAAGAAATTTGGACCATGTATTTCATTTTTTTTTAATATCCTATCTACCCATGCATGAATCATTTCATGACATAAAGTACTGTTTATTTCACTAATAGATAATTTACTCAAAATAGGTTTCGATAAGATAATTTCAGAATTTACAAGACCATTTAATCGTTTTCTTTTATAAAAACCAGCAGTAGTTTTTAATCTATTATCACTCCATCTAACTTTTACTAAAGGTTGATTATTAACCGCTAAAGAATTTTCAAAATATTGGCTATTAAATCTATGAAATAAAGGTAAAAGAGGAATTAAAGGCATTATGGATTAAAATTAATATTATTTTGACAAAAAAAGCCATCAAAAACGATTTATTTTCTTAAAGTAATAAAAAACTACAATCAACATGGATGCAACACTAGTTAAAGATATCGGAATTAAAGCATTATTAGTTGGTGGAGCAGTACTAGTTTCTTTTTGGACTTTTAATGCAGTCAAATTAGTTCTAAGCGCAAGAGGAATTAACCCATTAGTAAGAAAGTTTTTTGATCAAATAGCTGCTGGCAGAATTGATGCAGCTTATGGTTTGACTACGAAAACTTATAAAACTCATGTTAAGCGCCAAGACTTTCTCAAATTCTTAGCTAGTTTAAACCTCAATAAATACAGAAATTTAAAATCAGGAAGACCTAGAGTTCAAGAAGATCAAATCATAATAACCTTAAATTTAAAATCAGAAGATAAACAAGATGAGCTCCCATTAGATTTTACTTTCTCAAAAACTGACAATGATTGGAAAATAGACAGAATAGCCAAAGTTAATTAATAATTTCTTGTGAGGCAAAAAGAATTGTTAAAAGAAGAGATAATACGTCAATTAGAATTACACCCAAGCCGATTAGATAAAGAAAAAATCATCTGTGAAGCAATGGAGAAAGAACTCGATGATTTTTTTGAAGGAATTCGTATGGCACTAGATCCATTAGTAACTTTTGGAGTAAAAATGGTTCCTGAGAAAGAGAATGAAAAAAGTCAAAGTTTTACATGGAAAGATTTTAAGGAATTAGCCAATAAGCTAATTCAAAGAGAACTTACTGGGCACGCTGCTCGCGATACAATTCTTGCAGCGATGGAATCTGCAACAAAAGAAGAGTGGAATGGATTTTATAGACGAGTGTTAATTAAAGATCTTAGATGTGGTGTATCTGAAAAAACAATAAACAAGATAGCTAAGAAATTTCCCAAATATGCGATCCCTATTTTTTCTTGCCCATTAGCTCATGACAGTGCAAATCATGAAAAAAAAATGATAGGCAAAAAGCAAATTGAAATCAAATTAGATGGTGTTCGGGTTTTAACCATTATCAGACAAAATAAAGTAGAAATGTTTTCTCGCAATGGAAAGCAATTTCATAACTTTGGTCATATTATCTCAGAGATAGAAAACGTTATCAAAGAACATCCCACACCTTATGATTTAGTCCTAGATGGTGAAGTGATGAGCGCTAATTTTCAGGATTTAATGAAACAAGTACATAGAAAGGATGGTAAACAAACTAAAGACGCAGTTCTACATTTATTTGACTTATGTCCTCTGAAAAACTTCCAACAAGGGAGATGGGAAACTCATCAAACAGAAAGAAGCTTTCTGGTAAAAGAATGGGTTAAAAAACATTCTATGCTGCTAAAACATATAAGATCATTGGAATGGGAAAATATTGACCTGGATACCATTGAAGGGCAAAAAAGATTTATAGAACTTAATAAATCTGCCGTGGAAGGTGGATATGAAGGAGTCATGATTAAAGATCCTGATGCTATGTATGAATGCAAAAGAACGCACAGTTGGTTAAAAGCAAAACCTTTCATTGAAGTCACTTTAAAAGTTGTCTCGGTAGAGGAAGGGACAGGCCGAAATAAAGGCAGGCTTGGAGCAATTCTGGTAGAAGGAGAAGACGATGGATATGAATTCAGCCTGAGTTGCGGGAGCGGGTTTAGTGATATGCAACGTGAAGAATATTGGTCAAAACGTAATGATCTGGTCGGGCAACTTGTAGAGATAAGAGCTGATGCCAAAACCAAATCTAAAGATGCCGTAGCTTTTAGTCTAAGGTTTCCCAGATTCAAATGCTTTAGAGGATTTAAAGCTGGTGAAAAAATATAAATTTATAAAAAAATATTCAACAAGTAGTCAATGAAAAATGTGGTTTTTAATTAAAAAAACTTACAATTATACCTATAAAATACAAGAATAATTACGAAAATTTTAGTGAGACTTATGGCAAAGAAAAAAGTTTTCAACTTCATTAAAACACCTTGTGGACAGGCAAAATATATCGAATTAGAAGCAAACAAAACTTTACTAGGTAAATTTAGACTTTTGTGGTTTATCTTAATTGCATCTATTAGAGATTGGAATATTAAAGAGTAAATTCTTAGGAGTTTTCAAAATATTCTCTGGAGTATTTAGCAGAGAAATATACAACTAAAAAAGTTGAAATAATTCCAACAATAGTGATATATAAATTATTTGGTGATTGCACATTTTTTAACTCCTGGATACTTTTTGCCAAACTACCTATTGAGCAATAAAGAAAAGTTCCTGGAATTATTCCTAGAAGACCAAGAGCGAAATCTCTAAATTTAACATTATTCAAACCATAAAAATAATTAAGAATACTGAAGGGAAATATCGGCGATAATCTCGCTAAAAAAATTAATTTAAGTCCGCCTTTTTCTACTACTTTTTCCATAACACTTAATTTTGGATAACGTCTAAAAAGATTTTTTAGCTTTTTTGCAAAAAAACTTTTTGATACAAAAAAAGCAACTGATGCTCCTATGGAAGCAGAAATGAAA
The DNA here is from genome assembly GCA_003214235.1 of Prochlorococcus sp. AG-418-F16. Lineage (GTDB taxonomy): Bacteria > Cyanobacteriota > Cyanobacteriia > PCC-6307 > Cyanobiaceae > Prochlorococcus_A. The sequence goes on along the minus strand of QCLW01000015.1, from coordinate 8,175 downwards.
ACGATAATTGATCCTAAATATGAGCCATATAAAAACCCTGATAATAAAGATAGCCAAGAAGCTGGAAGTATTAATAAAACAATTAAAATATAAATACAAACAAACGAAAAGATCCCAATTCCAGTATTAAAAAAAAAAGACAAATTATAAATATTTTCAAGAAATATATTCATTCTCAATTCAAAAGTTCGAGTTTTTTAGTAATTCTCTCCATTTGTACCGAACCCTCGTTTAATTTATATCTACATTCATCAACAATATCTTTTGGAGCCTTATCTACGAAATTTTTATTAGATAATCTTTTATTTAAATTATCTAATTCAATAGTCACCTTTTTTAAATCCTTGTTTAACCTTTCCTTTAATGCATCTATATTTACAAAATCCTGGAAAGGTAAGTAAACTTCTAAATCACTAATTATCCCAGAAAAAGATTTAGCAAACTCTTTTTTATCAACAGCATTAGGTTTAAAAATAAATACTTCAGAAGATTTAGTTAAGATTTGAATATCATCAACTAAAATTTTTAGAAAATCAATCAATTCATCATTATCTGAAATTAAGTAAACAGGAACTTTTTCTGATGGCTTGAGTCCTAATTCAGCTCTCAAATTTCTAATCAATCTAATAATTTCAAAGAGTTGCTGAAAGGAATTATCAAGCTTATTATCAACAAATTTATTTTCTTGGGTTGGCCATTTTTGAAGAGATAATAATTCTTTATCTGGTTTAAGTTGAAGTACATGCCAAAGTTCTTCAGTAATGTGCGGCATAAAAGGATGAATCATCACCAAAATATCATTGAGCACTTTTATTAAAACTTTTTCAGATATTTGTCTATTATTAGTCTCTTTATTATTAAACCTTTGTTTAGCAAATTCTACGTACCAGTCACAAAAATCATTCCACGTAAATTCATATAGAAGTTTCGCAGATTCTCCTAATTTATATTCTGTCAACAAAGCAGCGACTTTTTTGTTTACCTGATTCAATTTAGATAAAATCCACTTATCACATAACTCTAAAGAAGTTTCATCACTCTCATTAAGCGAATAATTATTATTAGAAGTTTTATTAATTAACACAAATTTAGTTGCATTCCATAATTTATTCGCAAAATTTCTTGAAGCTTCAACAGTTGAAGATGTATCTTTTTTTCTATCAAAATCAAGCCGGATATCTTGTCCAGCGCCTGCAACTTCTCGAATTAAAGCAAATCGTAGAGCATCAGAACCATATTTATCAATTAATAGTATTGGATCAATACCATTACCTGAACTTTTACTCATTTTTTTATTGTTTTCATCTCGAACTAGACCATGAATATAAACATCCTTAAAAGGAATATTATTCGTAAAAGTATTCCCCATCATTGTCATTCTCGCCACCCAGAAGAAAATAATATCGAAACCAGTAACAAGAACACTATTGGGATACCATTTTTTAAAATCCGGATCATTTGTATTTGGCCAACCAAGGGTTGAGAAAGGCCATAAACCACTTGAAAACCATGTATCCAAAACATCTTTATCACGAACCAATTTAATGTTTAATCCAAATTTTTTATTAGCTTCGATTAAGGCATCCTCTTCTTTTCTTGCAACGATATATGGAGTATTTTGTTCTATTGAGTCTTGAGATTCATCTAAAACATACCATGCTGGTATTTGGTGCCCCCACCACAATTGCCGACTGATACACCAATCATTAATATTCTCTAACCAATCCTTATAAACTTTCTCCCAGCGTGGAGGAATAAACGATGGTTTTTTAGAATCAATTTCATTAAGACATCCTTGTGATATTTCATCCATTTTCAAAAACCATTGTGTTGACAATAAAGGTTCAATTGGGACCTTACCTCTATCAGAAAAAGGAACAGTATGTTTATAATCCTCTATCTTTGTCAAAAGGCCTAAGTTATCCAATTCTTTGATAATTTTCTTTCTAGCCTCATATCTATCTAAATTTTGAAAAATACCTGCATTAATATTTAAAGTTCCATCTTTGTTCATTACATTAATCTGTTTTAAATTATGCCTTTTTCCTATTGCAAAATCATTTGGATCATGGGCTGGAGTAACCTTCACACAACCAGTACCAAAATCTTTATCAACATGTGAATCAGCGATAATAGGTATTTCTCTATCAACGAATGGGACTTTTACTTTGACACCAATAAATTCTTTATATCTTTCATCATCAGGATTAACTGCCACAGCAGTATCACCCAAAAGAGTTTCTGGTCTTGTTGTTGCAACTTCTAAGTAATTATCTAACTGTTCACCACTTTCAGAAATTAAAGGGTATTTAAAATGCCATAAATGACCATTTACTTCTTGCATTTCAACTTCAAGATCACTTACAGCAGATTGAGATTCAGGGCACCAATTAACCAAATATTCGCCTCTATAAATTAAATTCTTTTTATAGAGAATATTAAAAGCCTCAATAACTGCTTCATTTAATTTTTGATCAAGAGTAAATCTTTCTCTAGTCCAGTCAACTGAATATCCTATCCTTTTTAATTGAGAAACTATTCTGCCACCACTTTGTTCTTTCCAGTTCCATGCTCTTTTAAGAAATTCATCTCTTCCAATATCCTCGCTGGTTTTGCCTTCACTTTTTAATTGTTTTTCGAGAATAGTTTGAACTGCTATTGAAGCATGATCAGTTCCGGGTAAACACAAAACATTCTTACCTAAAAGTCTTTGAAAACGTACTACAACATCTATCAAAGCCGTATTAAATGCATGCCCCATATGCAAAGATCCAGTTACATTTGGTGGCGGAATAACAATACAAAAAGGCTCCCCATCATCCTGAGGGTTAGGACTAAACGCCTTTAGACTTTCCCATTTTTCTTGCCACTTTTTCTCTACGTCAAAAGGTGAATAATTCTCTAAAGATAATTGATCATTCATCTCTGTCATGTGCAAATTTTATTTCAATAAACTTTTTATTTATTTTATCTTGAGAGCAGCCAATTAATGAAAATAATATTAGTTTGCAAAAAAGACACATCCATTCTACAAAAGTTTGAAGCCAGAACCACAGGAACAACGTTTTGCATTTTTTGGTGTTGAAATAAGAAATCCACCACCGCTCAAATCACCGTAATAATCTAATTTTAAATCTTTCAGTAAATTAAACTTTTTTACATCCGAGTATAAAGTTACTCCTTCAGTTCTTGAAATAGGGGATCCATTACATGTACCTGGCATTAATTTAATATGCATCCATCCTTCGGAACAATTTTTATCCTCTACCAAATCAATAGACATTTCTCCTGGAGAACCTCCAAAAGAAGCTTGCCTAGATAGTTCTGAAGCAGCGCTTTGACTGATTGAAAGATTGACGATCTCAGTCATTAGAAAAATAATAAATGGGCGATCCAGGGTTCGAACCAGGGACATCCTGCTTGTAAGGCAGGCGCTCTACCGCTGAGCTAATCGCCCTTATAATAGATCATTCTAATAGATGAAGTTGAAAAATTTATACTAAGTATTTAAATATTTCATGATTGAGGCAAAATTTAATTAATAAAATATATCCTATGTCCTCAAACAATAGATATAAATTGGCAAACAATTTCGATTTAGAGACTATAAATAGTTTTAAAATCTTAATATCTAATATCAAAGCATTAAAAGATAAAACTTGGGGCTGCCCATGGCAGAAAATACAGTCTCATGTATCGTTGATCCCATTTTTGTATGAAGAAAGTAATGAATTTATAGATGCGATATATGAAAAAAATGCAGATAACATATGTGAGGAGTTAGGAGATCTTTTATTACAAGTAATGCTTCATGCTGAAATCGGTTACGAAGAAAAAGAATTTGCACTAAATGATGTTATAAAAAATCTAAACAAGAAAATTATTAATAGACATCCATATATTTTTAACAAAAAAGAAAAAGTATCCTTAAAAAAATCACAACAGATATGGAGAAATATAAAAAATTCAGAAAAAGAAGCAACTCATATGAAATCTTCAATTAGTCGAAATTTAAATTTGAAAATTAAAAATTTACCGCCAACGGTTGGAACAGATAAAATCACAAATGTTGTTAAAGAACATGGTTTCAAGTGGGAAAGTACTGATGAGATTTTTAAAAAATTAGAAGAAGAGATTAATGAATTAAAGGAAGCAATTAAAAGTAAAAATGATTCAGAGATAAAAAATGAATTTGGGGATATTTATTTTACCCTTCTGAATCTCTCAAACTTTTTAAAGGTCAATCCTGAATCAGCTCTTCAAAAAACTAATATAAAATTTTTAGACAGATTTTCAATCGTCGAAGAGCATGCAGGAGATAATATTAAAAAACAAACTCCCAAAGACTTTCAACGTCTTTGGCAAATAGCCAAGGAAAAACTGGCAGGAAAAATTCCTAAAAGCAAATGACAAATATTACAACATGGATAGATGAATATCATAAAGGCTCAAGATTCGGCCTAAATGGGAAAATTCTAATTAAAAAAACCTCAAAATATCAAGAAATTATTGTTATTGAAAATGAATATTATGGTAAAGCTTTAATGTTAGATGGTTGCTGGATGACATCATTAAAAGACGAGAAATATTATCATGAGTGTCTTGTGCATCCTGCATTAAGTAGCATTGACGAAAAATCTAATGTACTAATTATTGGCGGTGGTGACGGAGGTACTATAAGAGAATGCGTTAAATATTCTCAAATATCAAAAATTGATCTAGTAGAAATTGATGAGGAGGTAATCAAAATATCTAAAAAATATCTAAAAGAAATTGGAGGCGAAGCATGGAATGACAAAAGATTAGAAATACATGTTGATGATGGTGTTAAATGGGTAAAAAAAACAAGAGATAATTTTTACGACGTTATATTTGTAGATTGTTCAGATCCCTCAGAATTTTCAAATTTATTATTTTCAGATTCCTTTTATAAAGAATGTAAAAGAATACTTACACCAAAGGGGTTATTAGCAACGCAAAGCGAATCTCCTGAATCCTTCAAAAATATTCACATAAATATTTTGAAAACCCTAAAAAATATATTTAAAGTTTCTGAAACTATGTATTCCTTTGTGCCTATATATCCAAGCGGGATTTGGAGTTGGACATTCGCATCTTCAGAAGATCTAAATTTATCAAAGCAAAATTATGATGAAGTCCTAAAAATAGAAAAAGGATGTGAGATTTGGAATTTAAATTTTCAAAATGCAGCATTCAAAATGATGCCAAATAAAATTGTAAAAGAACTAGATTCATAAGATGACAAAAAATTTATTTGATAACGAAAATGGAATTTATATGGGAGCAAAAAGAAGTCCTGAGAATTGCTCAATTGGTATATTTGGAGTTAATTATGACGGGACATGTTCGTTTAAACCAGGAGCAAGATTTGGTCCAGAAGCAATAAGACAAGTCAGTTCTTGTTTAGAAACATATTGTCCAAAAATAAAAAAAGACTTAGAGGATATTATGTATGTTGATTTTGGATCAATACTAATTGATAAAAATGACTCAAAGTCCGTTATTGAATCGGTTAAATCAGCAACAAATTATTTAATTAGTAAACGCCTTAGTCCTATTATGCTTGGAGGCGAACACTCTATTACAAGAGGTGCTATTGAAGCATTAGTAAAAAAATATCCAGATTTGATATTGGTTCAACTTGATGCTCATGCAGATTTAAGAGAATCATATATAGGAAATGAACATAGTCATGCTTGTACTATGAAAAGATGCTTAGAAGTACTACCTGAAAAGAAAATTTTGCAAGTAGGAATTAGAAGTGGGACTAAGGAAGAATTTGAAATTATGCATAATAACAACCAATTAGTTAACTTTTGTCCAGGCGGAAATGCACATGAGTTAAAACAAGCTCTTCTACCATACGCTAAGTCTCCAATCTATTTAACAATAGATTTAGATTGGTTTGATCCCAGTTTATTAGCAGGGACTGGCACTCCAGAACCGGGAGGATTTTTTTGGAATGATTTTGAAGAAATACTGAAAACTTTAAAAGACCTTAGAATTGTGGCTTCAGATATTGTGGAATTATCTCCAGAAATTGATAAAAGCGGAGTAAGTAGCATAGTTGCAGCCAAAGTACTTAGAAGCTTAATTTTGTCATTAGAAAATATGCAATAAAAAATTTCTAAACTACAGTGTAAAAATACTAAATACAAACTAAATAATTCATGGATTTGCAAAAAAGTCCTCTTTATTCAAAATATGTTGAATCCAGTGCAAAATTAGTGGATTTTGCAGGTTGGGAAATGCCCATATCATTTTCAGGATTAATTAAAGAGCATGAATCAGTTAGATCTTCAGCAGGATTATTTGATATTTCTCACATGGGTGTGATTTCTATCAAGGGAATCAATCCAAAGGATTATATTCAAAAACTTTTTCCTACTAATTTATACTCCTTTTCTGAAGGTCATGGGCTTTATACAGTAATGCTCAATGATAAAGGAGGAATAATAGATGACTTAATAATTTATGACCTTGGTATACAAGAAAATGACATATCAGAATTATTGTTAATAGTTAATGCAAGTAGATATGAAGAAGATTTTCAGTGGATAAAAAATAATTTCAATAAATGTGAAATTTCGATAACAAACTTTAAAAAAGACAAAGTACTTTTAGCACTACAGGGCAAAAACTCATTCGCTTTATTTGAAGAATGGATTGAATCTTCGATCTCACATATCCCTAACTTTGGATGCGAATATAAAATTTTTGAACATATTTCGCCTAAAGAAAAAATTTTCTTTTCAAAGACAGGATATACAGGGGAAAATGGACTAGAAATACTTTTATCTAAAAAAGCAGCAATTAATTTATGGGATTTCTCAATTTCCAAAAATGTTGCACCTTGTGGTTTAGGAGCTAGAGATACTCTTAGACTTGAAGCAGGCATGCATCTTTATGGTCAAGACATAAATGAAGAAACTTCTCCATATGAAGCAGGTTTAGGCTGGCTAGTACATCTAGAAAATAATCACGAATTCTTTGGAAGAAGTTTTCTTGAAGAGCAGTCAAGATTAGGTATTCAAAAAAAGTTAGTTGGTCTCTCTATAGAGGGTAAAGCAATAGGGAGAAAAGGTTGCGCAGTTCTTAAAGGTGAAGAAAATATTGGGAGTATCACAAGCGGCAGTTGGTCTCCAACTAAACAACAAGCTATAGCTTTTGCATACATCAATACTTCGCATGCCTTAATAAATAATGAAGTTCAAATATTAATAAGAGGTAAAAAATTCAAAGGGGTTATAACAAAAAGAGCGTTTTATAAAAAAAATTATTAACTAAATTTACCCTTAAAGAATTATTATAAGTTATTGATAAATAAATCATACTTAGATGAGAAACAAAATTTGCGAAGAACTCAATAATACAGATATTGGTAAATTAGTTAATTTATGCGGATGGGTAGATAGAAGAAGAGATCATGGTGGTGTAATTTTTATTGATTTAAGAGACCATAGTGGATTCCTACAAATAACAATCAACCCTGATGATGGTCCAGATCTATTTAAACAGGCAGAAACTCTAAGAAATGAGACAGTAATAATGGTTAGCGGAATTATTAATGAAAGGCCCAAAGATTCCATAAATGCAAATTTAAGTACTGGAGAGTTAGAGCTTAAGGTTAAAGATTTGCAAATTCTCAACCAAATTAAAAAAAACTTACCTTTTCCAGTATCTATACATGATTATGAAAATACAAAAGAGGAACTCAGATTAAAATATAGATACCTTGATTTAAGAAGAGGAAAATTACTAGAAAATTTAAAAACAAGACATAAGATTATTAAAGTTGCTAGAGAATTTCTTGATAATTTTGGATTTACAGAAGTAGAGACCCCATTACTTACAAAGTCAACTCCAGAGGGCGCTCGCGATTTTCTTGTTCCTGCACGTCTTTCAAATGGAGAATTTTTTGCTTTACCTCAATCCCCTCAATTATTCAAACAACTTTTAATGGTTGGAGGCCTGGACAAGTATTATCAAATCGCAAAATGTTTCCGTGATGAAGACTTAAGGGCAGATAGACAGCCAGAGTTTACTCAATTAGATATTGAGATGAGCTTTATTAGTGAAGAAGAAATAATTTCTTTTAATGAAAGTCTCATAAAAAAAATATGGAAAGAAGTGTTAAATATTAATTTTAATAAT
>QCLW01000014.1 GCA_003214235.1 Prochlorococcus sp. AG-418-F16 | reverse complement strand
ATTAGTTGATTAGGGATATGGAGAATAAAAATACTGAATTAAAGTCAAGCTTTAGTGGTGTAAAAGTGCACCCAAATGCTTTCGTTGATCCAAGTGCAGAATTACATGACGGGGTCATTATTTCTCAAGGAGCTATTGTAGGTCCTAATGTAACTATTGGGAGAGGAACCGAAATAGGACCGAATGTTGTTATTACGGGAAGAACTCAAATTGGTAAAAACAATAAAGTTTTCCCAAATGTTTTTATAGGTCTGGATCCCCAAGATCTTAAATATAAAGGTGCCTCTACTGAAGTAATTATTGGTGATAATAATACTTTTAGGGAATGTGTAACTATTAATAAGGCAACTGATGAAGGAGAAAAAACTATTATCGGCAATAATAATCTTTTAATGGCTTACACTCATATAGGCCATAATTGTGAACTTGGAAATAAGATAGTTTTATCAAATAGTGTTCAAGTTGCAGGTCATGTAAAGGTTGAAGATAAAGCTATAATTGGTGGATGTTTAGGTATTCATCAATTTGTACATATTGGATATTTATCAATGATTGGAGGAATGACTAGAGTAGATAGAGATGTCCCCCCTTTTTGTTTAGCCGAAGGACATCCAGGCAGACTTAGAGGTTTAAATAGAATTGGAATTAAAAGAAGTGGTTTGATAGAAAATAAGGACTTTGATTTAAAACTTTTACAAAGTACCTGGAATTTACTTTTTAAATCTAAGCATGTTATTTCTGACGCATTGGGCATGGCATTAAAAGGTAAATTAGATTTTTCTTCAACAAAATTATGTGATTTTTTAAAAGATTCAATTTCAAAAGAAAGACGCGGCCCAATGCCTTTAATAAATGAATGAATAAAAAAATATTTATCAGTACCGGAGAAGTCTCTGGAGATTTACATGGGGGGTTATTGGCAAAAGCATTATTTGATGAAGCTAGAAAATATTCAATTAACTTAGAGATCTATGGCCTAGGCGGAGAGAAGATGAAGAATGAAGGAGTACAAATTATTAAAGATACTACATCAATAAGTGCCATAGGAATATGGGAAGCTTTACCCCTAATTATTCCTATGATGAAAGTTCAGAAAAAATTTTATAAATACATAAAGAATCATCGGCCAAATTGTTTAATATTGATCGACTACATGGGGCCAAACATTAGAATAGGGACTAAATTAAAAAGATCGAGAAATAATATTCCAATTTACTACTACATAGCACCTCAAGAATGGGCATGGAGAGTTGGTAATAATAGCACCACAAATTTAATTAATTTCTCAGATAAAATTTTTGCGATTTTTAAGCAGGAAGCAAACTTTTATAAAAGGAGGGGTGGAAACGTATTTTGGGTTGGACATCCAATGATTGATTTGACGAAAAAACTGCCATCCAAAAAAGTTTCTAGATCAATTCTAAAACTTCCAGCAAATCAGAATATTTTACTTTTAATGCCTGCATCAAGACCCCAAGAGTTGAGATACATTTTACCTACCTTCTTGAAAACTGCAAAAAAATTACAATTAAGATATCCAAATCTTGTTGTTTATATTCCATCCTGTAGGAGGGTTTTTGATAAAAGATTTAGATACGGTTTAGAAAAATATGAAGTTAAAGGTAAGGTTATTAGTCAAAAAGATGTTTCCGAAATGATGCCTTATATTTATTCGTTAACAAAATTAGCTTTATGCAAATCAGGTACAGTTAATATGGAATTGGCTTTATATGGAATACCTCAGATTGTTGGATATAGAGTAAGTAGAGTTACTGCTTTTATAGCAAAAAAAATTCTCAACTTTAAGGTAAGGTTTATTTCTCCTGTGAATCTTTTATTAAAGAAATTAATAATACCTGAGTTTGTCCAGAAAAATTTTAATGAAAAGAAAATTTTTTATAAAGCTTGCAGGCTTCTTGATCTAACTTCAGAAAAAGCAAAAATAAAAAAAGGTTATACTCTTTTAAAAAAAGAATTAGGGGAGGAAGGTGTAGTTGATAGAGCGGCTAAAGAAATTATTAAATCCATAATTTGAACTTTATAATAGAAAAATGAAATATTTTTTACCTCTAGTTATTGCTCTTTCAATATTTATTAACCCTTTACACACTAATGCAGAAGAATTAATTCTTGCAGGAGGTTGTTTTTGGTGTTTAGAACATGATTTAGAGTCTTTAAAGGGAATAAATTATGTACAAAGCGGCTATTCAGGAGGAGATTTACAAAATCCTACTTACGAAAATCATGAAGGGCATCAGGAAGTGGTTTTAGTTGATTTTGATTCCAAATTGGTAACTTTACCTGAGATACTTAGGCTTTATTTGAGAAATATTGATCCTCTTGACGGTAAGGGCCAATTTTGTGATCGTGGAGATTCTTATAGGCCAGTGATCTTTTTCAAAGATGAAACTGAGAAAAGTGATGCAACAAATGCAATTGTTTCCGCCTCTAATGAGTTGCGAGTGCCATTAGAAAAAATATCTGTAGAACTAAAATCAAAAGGTCAATTTTGGTTTGCTGAAGAATATCATCAGGATTTTGCTGAGAGAAATGAATTAAAATATAAGTTTTACAGATACTCATGTGGGAGAGATCAGAGGTTGGATAAATTATGGGGTGACAACGCTAGATCTACTAATCTTTGGTCCGAATGATTCTATATAGAATTATTTATTTTTAATCCATTGAACAAGAGTTTTAACTCCAAACCCGGTTGCACCTGATGGATTAATCCCCTTATTCTTATCAGTCCAACAAGTCCCAGCAATATCAATATGAGCCCATTTAATCTCTTTATCAAAGAATTCCTCTAAAAACAAAGCTGCAGTTATTGATCCACCTGCCCTAGGACCTGTATTTTTCATATCAGCTATATGAGACTTTAACCCTTCTTTATAGGATTTTTGTAAAGGCATTTGCCATAACTCTTCCCCAGCTTGGGCCGATGCAGCTTTTAGATCATTTGCTAGATTATTATTATTGCTCCAGAATCCAGCTACATCATTACCTAATGCAACCACAATAGCTCCTGTTAAAGTGGCGAGATCTATTATTGAATCCGGTTTTAAATTGGATGCGTAAGTTAAAGCATCAGCTAATGTGAGTCTACCCTCTGCATCAGTGTTATTTATTTCAATTGTCTTACCATTAGATGCCTTAACTACATCTCCAGGATGTACTGCAGATCCATTTATCATGTTTTCGCAAGCTGCCACAATAAAATGTATTTCTAGTCCCTTTGGTTTTATTGCTCCAAGTGCTTTTGCTGCTCCTAAAACTGCAGCGCTTCCGCCCATATCATATTTCATCATTTCAATTTGAGAGGCTCCTACTTTCAGGTTGTATCCTCCAGAATCAAAGGTTAAACCTTTACCAACAAGCGCAATCTTTTCTTTTATAGGCCCCTCTGACTTCAAAGTGAGATGTATAAATTTAGGATCTAGATCAGAACCTTTTGCCACAGCTAAATATGCACCCATTCCTAAATTTTCACAATCTTTTGCCTCTAAAATTTTTACTTCCAAACCATGCTCTTTAGCTATTTGAGAAGCTTGCATAGACATTTCCTTTGGCGTAAGACTATTTGGAGGGGCGGCTACCAGTCTTCTGGCTAGTTCTACACCTTCACATATTTTTTCTGTCTCTTCAAAGCTAATATTTTCAAATTTATTTAAATTCAAAAACTCTATTTCTTTCAGAACTCTCTCTTCATCTTTTTTCTTGTTGAATCTATTGTCCTTATAGGCAGATAATCTGACTGATTCAGCTAATTGATTTATTTCTAGTTTTGAATTTATTAATTCCCAAGGTAGCAAGATGCTGATTTTTTCATTTTTATCAACAGTTTTCCTAATTTGATTTCCTATGGAGTTTTCTATATCACTTTTTTTTAGGTCTTTCGATTTTCCAAGACCAACTATGATTAGACTTTCTAATTTTTGATCTAAAAATTCAAAGCTTAGAGTTTCCCCTTTTCCTCCTTTGAATATTTTTTGAGTAACTTTTTTTAGTAATAATTTTGGGTCAACAACAAATTTTATGTTTTCAAGTTGACTTGCAATTTCTTCCTCTAAAACTCCAAAAATTAACGAAGCACCTTGCCAGTTATCTAGATTTTTTTGGAATGTGGAAAATTGCATTTGTAAAATGGATTTAATTAACTTTTAGTTGTTTGTGAAAGTAGTTGCCCACCTATCTCGGGTTTCTTTATTAAAAGGTGGTAACCATAAATATATCAGTTGCTGTTCTAATTTACGTCTTAACTTTACTTCTTTAGGTACATCTAAGAAGAAACGAATATCTTGGTGACTTGAGAGGTTGTTATGGTTTAGGGCTTCTTTGTAGTTCATGAGATAATTTTTACAGTCATGTTCTCCCTTCCATCTTTTATTTGCTATCTTTGTTTCTCCAATATAAAGAATGATTTTAGAACTCTCCATAGAGTCAATTACAAAATAAATTGCTGGACCATTGTGTATATATTGATTGGTTCTCCAAAAGTTCAATGATAACGGCTGCAGGGAAAACGGATCAATTTTTCTTTCTTTGGAAATTGTATTTATAGGAAGACTTGCTTGGTGCAAAGTTTTATTTTGAGCATCTTTTGAAATTTTTAATTGGTGATTATGGATTCTATTTCTCCATTCAGTAAGGATTTCGCCTTTGATTTTTAGATTATTTGAGTATTGAAAATTAATTGATGTATTTACATTTGAACCAAATAATTCAAATTGTCTATTTTGGTTTGGAATATTATTTACGTTAAATTTTTCCAATATTTATAAAACATGTCTACTAAATTTAATTCTGAAAAAATATAAATCAAAGAATTATTTATAAACTAAAATTTATTAATGTTCTAATCAATTTAAAAGATTCTTGTTATCTTGTAATTGAGCCTCAATCTTGCGCAGTAAAAATAGAAATGGGATTCTTTGAGTCAGACATAGTTCAAGAAGAAGCTAAAAAGCTTTTTACAGATTACCAAGAACTTATGAAACTTGGTTCTGACTATGGAAAATTTGACAGAGAAGGGAAAAAGATGTTTATAAAACGAATGGAATCTCTTATGGATCGTTATAAGGTTTTTATGAAGAGATTTGAATTGTCTGAAGATTTTCAGGCCAAAATGACAGTAGAACAATTAAAGACACAGTTAAGTCAATTTGGAATTACTCCTGATCAAATGTTCGATCAGATGAATAAAACCTTAATAAGAATGAAGGATGAACTTGATAAAACTTCTTAAATTTAACGGTTAAAGCTTTATGTCAGATAATTTAATATTGCCATCATGGCTCTCAAGAGGAATAGAAGAATATTTCCCAAGTAAGGAAACAGATCAAACTTTTTCGGAGATAATTGATCATGCGAAAAAAAATAATAAAAAATTAAGAGTTAAACTCGGAATCGATCCAACTGGAACAGATATTCATCTTGGGCACAGCATATTGTTCAAAAAACTTAGGGCATTTCAAGATAATGGACATGTTGCAGTTTTAATTATTGGAGATTTTACTGCTCAAATTGGAGATCCAACTGGAAAAAACAAAACAAGAGTGCAGTTATCGGAAAAACAAGTTAAGGAAAATGCAAAAACATACTTAACCCAGCTAGGAATGGGTAAACCAGCTAATGAATCTATTTTAGATTTTGATTCAAAAGATAGAATAGAAATTAGATATAACAGTGAATGGTTAAAAGGACTAGATCTTAATTCGATAATTGAATTAATGGGGAGTGCAACAGTTAGTCAAATGCTTGCTAAGGAGGAATTTAATAAAAGGTACACTTCACAAGTTTCAATTGCTTTGCATGAATTCTTATATCCATTATTACAAGGTTACGATTCGGTGGTTGTCCAATCAGATATTGAGCTTGGAGGGACAGATCAGAAATTTAATATTGCAATAGGAAGAGATCTTCAAAGGCATTTTAAACAAAAACCTCAGTTTGGTGTTCTGTTGCCAATTTTGACAGGTTTAGATGGCATAAAGAAGATGAGTAAATCTGAATTTAACACCGTCGGTTTGACTGATGATCCACTTTCAATGTATTCAAAATTAGAAAAAGTACCCGACGATATAATACCTACCTATTTTGAATTACTTACTGAATTAGATTTAAGTTTGCTTGAAAAATCAAATCCTCGTGAATTACAGAGAAGAATGGCTTTAGAAGTTACTACTTTATTCCATGGGACTGAAGAAGCATTAAAAGCGCAATCAAACTGCGAAAAATTATTTCTTGGACACAAAGAAAAAGTTGGAGAAATTCCAGAAATTTCATTAAAAGAGATTGTTTTCCCAGTAAAGTTTTTTTACTTGCTAAGTGCTCTAAAACTTTTCAAATCAAGCAGCGAATCCAAAAGATCTATTAAAGGTGGGGGAGTAAAAATTGATAGTCAGAAAGTAATAAATCCTGATTTAGTTTTTGATTCAAAAAATGAATTAGAAGGGAAAATTTTACAAATTGGGAAAAAAATAATTAAGAGGTTTGAAAACTAAAAATTGATGAATAACGGATTTAACTCAGAAGATAAAATAATATTGGCAATTGATGGGCTAGATGTAAACCAAGCAAAATTACTTCTAGAAAAATGTCCCAACATTAAGTGGGTAAAAGTTGGTTTAGAGCTTTTTGTTAGGGAAGGTCCAAGAGTTATTGAAATTTTAAAAAGTTTAAATAAAAAAGTTTTTTTAGACTTAAAATTTCATGATATTCCAAATACCATGAGTGCAGCATGTTTCCAAGTTTCAAAATTAGGGGTTGATATTATTTCTATTCATGCTTCAGCAGGTCTAAAAGCTCTTAAGGATTCGAAAAAAGCATCTTTAGAAGGAGCCTCCTCAGTCAGAGTAAAACCTCCATTTGTTGTTGGAATCACTGTTTTAACAAGCTTTTCTCTTAAAGATTTTCAAACTGATCTTGATAGAAATAATTCAATTGAAGAAAATGTATTGAGACTTGCAAAGTTGTCTTTTGATGCTGGATTAGATGGATGTGTCTGTTCCCCTTGGGAGGTAGAAATGTTGAGATCTATTTATAAGTACAATTTTGAACTAATTACACCAGGTATCAGGTTAAAGATTGACAATAAAGATGATCAAAATAGAATTATGACTCCCCATGAAGCTATTGATAATGGCGCTTCTAAATTAGTCATTGGTAGATCAATATCAAAAGCTATAGATCCTAATAAAGCTCTAAAAGAAATATTTGAATCTATTAATTCTGGTTGATTTTGGATTCTTCTCCCTTGAGCAATCTTTTTATGTTTGTTCTATGTTTCCAGATTACTAATAATGCCACAATTAAACTTATGAAAAAGTATGAGTGCATAAAATTGCCGAGGTAAAAAAACATAAAGATAGGAAGTAAGAATGCAGCGGAAATACTGGATAAAGAAACAAATTTAGTTTTTGTTAGGACTATTAAAAAAATCCCAAGAGCCGCCAGTCCAACTTTCCAGGAAAGAGCTAAAAACATACCTAATCCAGTCGCAACAGCTTTCCCTCCTTTACCTCTGAGCCATATTGGCCAAATATGTCCTGAGATAGCTGATATGCCTGCTATAACTTCTATTAATCCTTGAGCTGTGTAATATTGAGCAATTTTTACTGCAATAAGGCCTTTCCCAACGTCAACGATAAATACAAAAAGTGCCGGCCATTTCCCAACATTTCTTAAGACATTTGTGGCACCTGTAGATCCAGAACCTATAGTCCTTAGATCTATATTTTTAAGATATTTTCCAATTAAAAAACCTGTAGGAAGTGAACCTAAAAGATAACTTGTAAAAATTATTAAGATATTCATAAAGATTAGTTTAATTCAAGATCATCGTAAATTTCACTATCTGAACCAGCAAATGCAACCCATAATGGGAACTGAAGTATTGGAATTTCAACAGATGTTTCTGCTGCATCAATAATAATAAATGGTAATTCTTCATTTGCTTCTAATCTGTCAGCTCTTTCAATGACACCTTCAGGCCTTTCAAAAAGAACAATCCCACTATTAGGTCCAAAGTCATCTCTTGTGAGACCAAGTGAATCTTGAAGAATTCTTCTCCATTCTCCTAATCGTTCAGGCTGCGAAGCTAAAATAAGAGTCTGAAACTGATCTCCATATAATTCGCCAAGAATAGATATTAAACCAGCAGATAATAAGGCATTTTTTTGTCGAGATCCTCTACTTTCAAGAGAACCTCTTCCGCCCATATTAAAAAACCAATCACTCATGATTTCTATATCTGATGAATCAAGACTTCGTCTTAATTTCCAAGGTTCAGCATAAAAATCAGGTTGTTCTGTGAAAGTTGAAAAGCAGCTATTTATAATCTGTTCATCGGGCTTAAATGTTTCAGAAAGAGCAGGAACATTAACAACATTGTTTGCGCTATTGTCTTGCTTTTTTTCGTCAAGTGGAGATGGCTTTACGATTATTGGTTGAGAAACTAATTCAAGTTTATCAACGTTTTGTGAAAGATTCTGCAAAGCCCCAGTTAAGTACTCTTGAAACCCTTTAACTCTTTTAGCGATATTATCTGACTGTCCGGTAAAATTTGACTCAATATCTTTTTCTAATTCATTTTTTTTTGTTTCTAACTTTTTTATTTCTTTAACTAAAGAGTCTTTTTTTGAAATGAGATCGCTAAAAATCTCATTAGAAATTTCATCAAACGATTTGTTTGATTTGTCGTTTTTTGAAGCAATTCTTTTATTTTGCGTTGTATTTTTCTTACTAATTTGTTTAGTTTTATCTTCTGAAATTGACTTATCTAGTATTGGTTCCTTCTCAGGATTATTGTTTGAAATTTCTGTATTGGTCATTTAAATAATTTTGATGATTAAGCAAAAACTAAATTTAGGAATTTTTAATTTCCAGATCGTCAACTTTTTTTAAGAGTTCATCTTTTAATTGCTTTGGATTAAATAATATTGGTAATAAATGAGGGCTGGACTTTTCTCTAAAATAAAAAATACCTGGGATTACAGGAAAAAAGAATTTCCATGATATCCAGTTTTTGAATGGAAAAGTTCTAATCTCTTTTCCTAATTGTAAAACGATAAAATCATCATTTGTTATTTTTATTCTTAAGGTGAATGACTGAAGCAATAAAAAAAAGCTAAAAGACGCGGAAATTATTGTGGGCAAAGAACCAATATTTAAAAATAAAAGCATGAAGCTTAAAACTAATACAATTACTGGCAACTGAAATGATGGTGATATTATTACTGGTTCTTCTTTCTTTGATTTAGTGTTAAACATAGAATCATCCAAATAAAATTTGTGTTAGTAATACATCCATTAAAGATACAGTAACGAGAGTCATTACAACCGCGCCTGTTGTACTTGTTCCAACTTCTTTTGGACCACCTTTAGTTGTGAGTCCATATCCACAAGCAATAACTGAAATAAGTAATCCGAACACTACAGATTTTATCAACATTGAAGTTAAGTCTGTACTAGTTAAACTCACATTACCTGATCTTACGGATGTCCAAAAAACTATTGGAGGAACTTTATAAAAAATTGTGCTCCAAATTTGTCCACTCCATAAAGCTACAGATAAAAACAAAAGACACTGTATCGGAGACATTATTACCATCGATATTAACCTTGGAACCACCAAATATTGGACTGGTTCCGTTCTTAACATTGTTATAGCCTCAATTTGTTCTGTGACTTTCATAGTACCCAGTTGAGCAGCATAAGCGGTGGCAACCTTTCCAGTCATTAAAGTAGCAGTTAGAAGAGGAGCCATTTCTCTTGCCATTCCTACTGCTAATAAACCTCCTATTTCACTTGACACCCCCATGCTTGTCAGTTGTGATGCAACTTGAATATTAAAGACTGTACCTGCCGCTATTCCTGTAATTAATACAATTAACAAACTTCCAGGACCTGACTCCATTAGTTGGTCAAAGAGATCATTTTTGGAAATTTTACCTTTAAAGATAAAATTAATTGCTTGCCCTCCAATGATTAAGCTGCTTAGAAGTCTTTTAAAAAACTTAGGATAATACATATCTCTATATTAGTTCGTAATTAATTCTTGATCCCATTTTCTCATAATTAATAGACCCCAGTAGACAAGTATAGAAGGTATTAAACCCATGCAAATCCTTACTGTTACTAATGCAGAATCTGGTTGAGTGATATCAATAATTCCCTGACAGGCTGCTTGCTTGAAACCAGTAAGAGTAAGAAGATAACCAAATAATCCGACACTTAAAGCAATACCTAATTTTTGGCATAAAACCATCCAAGCAGTGTAAATTCCTGCTGCCTTCTCTGGGTCATGATCAATAGCGTCTGGCAATAAAGACCAAGGTATTAAATATGCTGTTGATGCACCAAAACCAACAAATAATATTGTTAGAAATAAAACTAACATTTTTATAGAATCTATGTTGAAATTACTAATTTCAAAATTATTTGACAATGGAGGTAATATCATTGCAATCAAGCAACCTCCAATCCATATACGTCCACCTATGTTTAATGCTTTAACTCTTCCATATTTATTAGAATAAAAGCTCCAGATTTGCAATCCTAAAAGAGCACTTATTTGAAAAGGAATGATAATCCAAAAGGATATACCTCTTGGTACATTCATGACTTGTTGCAAATATATTAATGAAACTGTTTGCATTAACTGAAGTCCACACCAGAGAAGTAAATAAAGATATATCACTTTTATAAAAATTTTATTCTTTAAAATACGCTTGAATTGATTTTTTATTGGCTGTATTTTATTGATAGGTTTTCTTGCGATCTTTGCATATGGAGCTAGGCCCCAAGTAGAAAGTAAAGTTATTATTGTAACGATCGTCCCAGATATTCTTCCCATAGTTAGGTAACCAGTATCTCCTTTAGTTAGAAATATTGCACCCACAGTTAATCCTGTTAAAGAAGCTAATATTGAGCCAGTAAATCTGGCGGCGTTAAGTCTAGTTCTTATATTTTCATCTTCACTAATTTCTGTAGATAATGCTCCATAAGGAAGATTTACAGATGTATAGGCTGTCATATACAAAATTGATGTGCATATGTAATAAAAAGTTTTTTCTTTGAGGCTGTAATCATTGGGTATCCACCACATTGCAGCTAGAAAAATTCCCAAAGGAAGTGCTGCTCCAATCATCCAAGGTAGTCTTGGCCCCCATCTTGATTGGGTATGGTCGCTCATCCATCCAATCAAAGGATCATTTATTGCATCCCAGAGCTTGATTATCATTAAGATAGAACTTGCTATCCAAGGGGGTAATCCAGCCGCGCAAGTAAAGAATGGGAAGAGGTAAAAACCAAATTGCGCATTAGCAAGCCCTGTCCCAGCATCTCCAAGCCCGTAGGAAAGCATTAATCTTGTTCTTGATCCCGATATATTTTTTGAGTGTGAATTTTCCAATCTTTTTACTTTGTTGATTGTTTGATAATGTATTATTGCAATGGTAATTCTATTACTTATTGCGGGCGTGGTTTAGTGGTAAAACCTCAGCCTTCCAAGCTGAAGATGCGGGTTCGATTCCCGCCGCCCGCTTTTAGAATATATTATTTTTTGCTCCAAATACTTCTTCTGAAATGATTAATAAAGAGCTTCTACTCTTTATTGAAACAGATTTTTCATTAACAGTTAAGGGTTCAAAAATCTTAGACATGCTAGTATCAATAACTTTTAACCAATTATATTTACATTTTGGCAACGGAAAATCGATACTTTTTGAATATGCATTTAAACCTATCCAGACCAGGGGATTAGTTTTACCTTTGTTAATGCTAAAGGCAACTGTGTGAGACCAACTACTCCAATCGGGGCTATCTAGCTTTGTTCCATGCCAATGATATCTAGGAATATTTTCATGGTTTTGATTGTTAGGTAAGAATGATGGATTAAAAATGTTTATAAGTTTTTTTCTGATTTTTATAACGTATTTAAAATATTCTAATAATTCCAAATCTTGTTGACTATGATCCCAATTCATCCAACCCAATATATTATTTTGGCACCAAGTATTATTGTTGCCTCCTTGGGACCTTCCTATTTCATCACCCATAAGTAACATTGGAACACCTTTAGAGATAAGTAAACTAAGAATAAGGTTTTTTTGTTGTCTTTTTCTTAAATCATTGATTAAAAAGTTTGTAGTTGGACCCTCTATCCCATGATTCCAAGAATTGTTATGGTTATCACCATCTCTATTTTGTTCTTTATTAGCAAAATTATTTTTTCTATTAAATGTTACTAAATCTTTTAGGGTGAATCCATCATGTGAAGTTATGAAATTTATTGATTTTGGGAAAATATTATCTTCTTTATAAATAGATGGACTGCCTTTTATCTTATCGCTCATATTCCAAGCTGTATCTTTATCTCCCTTCCAAAATCTCCGCAAGTCATCTCTAAAATGGCCATTCCAAGTAAAAGTATTCTTAGATGGGAAATCACCTAATTTATATAAACCACCACAATCCCATGGTTCACTTATTAACTTGATATCAATAAGTTCTGGTTCACATTCTATATCTTCAAAAATTGGAGGATTATCGAGTGGCGAGAGATTTTCTCCTCTTGATAGGGCAATTCCTAAATCAAATCTAAAACCATCAACTCCTAATTCACTGGCCCAACATTTTAATGATTCAATTATTAGTTTTCTGACTAATCCTCTGTTTGCTGCAATAGTATTCCCACAACCTGAGACGTCCTGATAATTTTTATCTTTTCCAATAAAGTAATAAAGATTTTCATCTATACCTTTCCAAGATATTGTTGGTCCTTGAGAATCTCCTTCAGACGTATGGTTGTATACAACATCTAAGATGACTTCAATGTCTGCTTTATGACATTCCTCTACTAATCTTCTGAATTCCTCTCTATTCTTTTCGGCGGATACATTCGAAAAATATTCAAAATGAGGTGTAAACCAATTAATTGGACTATAACCCCAAAAATTTTCTAAACCATTTGGTGCATCATTTGGATCAAAACAAAAAATTGGGAGTAATTCAATCGTTGTAACACCAAGTTCTTTGAGATACGGAATTTTTTTTAAAAACTCCTTAAAACAACTTTCATCTTTATCCGTTGGTTCAGTGAAGGCTTTAATGTGGAGTTCATAAATAATTGTTTCTTCCCAAGAATGTTTCGGCCTTGGATAATCTTTGAAATTAAATAACTTTCTATTGCAAACAACGCTTTTAAGACAAGAATTAGTATTCTCATTCGTTTTTAATGCATTTTCTCTTTTATAACTTCCCCATCCAGTAATACCCCTTGAACATGGATCAAGTAAAACTTTTTTTTCGTAGTTATTATTAATCCCATTATTTTTTTGTTTTATTCTAAATGCATAAATAGAACCTTCATTTAGATTTTTGATTTCAGCATGCCAATATGGTCCTGTATTATGATTCTGATCTAGTTTTAATACAGCTTTTGGGGAAATAGAGTCTTCTTTCTCAAACAATAAGATTTCTACATATTCTGCATTTGTGGCTATTAGGGAAAAATTAACTCCTTGTAAAGTTAGAGAACTTCCTAAAGGAAATGGGTTACCTTTATTGATATCAGTCACTGTATCTTTATCATTGATTATTTAAATATTGAGATAATTTATTCAAATTGAGGATATTTGAATAATAGATGTAAAAAATAAAAAAAAACTCAAATTTAAGGTTTCACTAATCAAGTTCATTAAATATTGGAGAAAATTAATTTTCTAACTTATTGCAATTTATCCATCCATCAGCGTAGTGAATTAAATGATTTAGAGAAAATTGAATCATTAAGTAATCAGATTTTTCTTGATTTCAAAATACAAATTTTTCTGTTTCATGTGATGAGAAGGAAATATATATGAAAATTAATAAAATATAATAATAAAACTCAAATTCTTAACTTTTTTACCTTTAGACATTTTCTCCTTTGGTAAATGGAGTTATATTTTTAACTCTAAATCAAGTGATAGCAATGGTTTTAGCGTTTTTCTAGATACAGAGGTTATATTTTATATAAGAAAAGTGTGCGCATATAGAATTAAATAATATAGCTAAAAATGTCCCTAAGATTGGTATAAAGCTTTGCGCCGCCGGCATTTTCGGTTGCCGTATTCGTGTTTGCTCCATATGATGTGCAAGTTCGAGGTATTTAGACTTGATTAAAAATCTAGTCTTTTGAATCTCTGCTTTACAAAAAATTCAATGAACAAAGCTGATTTAGTAAATCTTGTTGCTGCTCGTACCGAGCTCACAAAAACGGATGTATCTTTAGTTGTTGATGCAGCTATTGAAACTATTGTTGATTCAGTAGTGGAAGGCAAAAAAGTCTCCATACTAGGATTTGGTTCTTTCGAGCCAAGAGATCGTTCTGCAAGACAGGGATTAAACCCTAAGACAGGCGAAAAAATAGCAATACCTGCTAAAAGAGTTCCTACATTCTCAGCAGGTAAACTTTTTAAGGATAGAGTTCAAGGATAATCTATTTTTATCTAATTCTTCCTTTAAATATTTAGATGCTCTTTTAGAGCATCTTTTTTATGAATTGCAAAAAATATTATTATGTCTTCCTAAAATTTCAAAAAATTCATTCCTAATTTGATGCCTAAAGTAGTAATGAAAATTTTAACTATTTTATTTCTAAAATCTTTATTATTATCTGATTTACTTATTGCTGAAACATTACCAACAAAATCCAAGATTTTAAAACAATCTAGTGGATGTATTAAATATTCCCAAACCCAAGTATGTAGAGAATTAGTTTCTCAAATAGAAACATTTCAATTAGTGGCATTTGATCAAAATAGATTTAAATGTCAATCTAGTTTATTGGGGCTACAGTCGGAGCTGATTGAAGCTTATTTTTTAAAAAATTTCTCCAATGAGAGAATTTCATTTATGATTCCATATGTGATTAAAAATTGTTAATTATAAAAATAATAGCTTTTTTTGGAATATTATAAATTTGTTATTTAAGTTGTCATGGTTAAAGGTTTCTCTGATAGTGAATTAAAGAATGATGCTCAAATAAAAGATTCAAAAAAAGAAACAAAAGGCTTAGCTTCTATCCTTAAAGAAAAAAAAATTACTTACACTTTACCAGGTAAAAAACAAATAAATATTTTTGCATCAATAGTGCTAGGCTTGAATATGATTTTAATACTTTTAGTAATCTTGTATCTAAATAATCAAGATTTCCATGACTTTGTTTTTAATATTGGTCGTTAACTATATTTTTAGACCGAAATATTTTTTGAGATGATATATTTAAATTTTAGAAATTCTTATGAAGATAGTTAATTTAGTTTTTCAATTATCTTTTTTGTTAGCACTTGTTCTATTATTGATATACTTTCTAACAGGTTATGATTCTGCTTTTGAGGCAGATCAGTATTGTCATTCATATCTCTCAAACTACGATAACCTATCTGTTAATTATGGTTGTGATCATGACACTGAAACACATCAGTGGATACTTTACGAGTCAAATGACAACAAAGAAGTAGCTAAGATTATTAAGAAATTTAGGTATAAATTTTTATAAATCAAATTTTTTATAAAAAAACTTTGCACACAGTATGGAAATTATCGCTGTAATGATGAAAGTAAGATACTGATATATGCTTCCTTCTAAGTAAATTTTATTTTTATAAAGAGGATAATCTATGAAAGAACCTAATGTCCCCCAAATTATTACCCATACAGATATATATAGGAATACTTTTATTGGATTTGCTTTTTTTTCTTCCATTTTAATTGATACCAAAAATTGAAGAAGTCACAGGTCTGCCGCTAAAAACCAATTCGGTTAATATTAGCATTAAGAATCCGATCATAGCCGCTCTACCATTCACAAGCTCAGCACTGCTATTAAATCCAAAAACATTCTTTACTTCATCCCCCTGATTGTCCACCCATTTTGAGTATTCATTATCAGTTGATGATTTATTAGTAAAATCATTATTTTGATTTTCTATCGGAGAGTCTTTTTCTTTCATAGAGTCTTTTTCTATTTATATTAATAATTTTTAAACTAAGTTACTATTAAATTAAACGCGAAATTATAAAAAAAATAAGACAAAAAATTATTATCCATAAAAATTGTAATCTCAAAATTAATTGACAAATTAATTTAATTTTCTCGCCAGTGCAAGTTTCTCCAGTTGCATTGATTATTGGCTTTTTAATGATTTCATTTTTATATTTACTTTTTCCTCCCAATTTAATACCGGCAATATAAGCAAATATAGCTTCTGAAATTCCCGCATTAGGTGAATCATATTTTTTGCCATCAAGATAACTTTTTTTTATGATTGATATATACTCATTAACTTTGGAACCAACTAAAGGTAACGTGAATAATACTAATCTTGAAGGAATAAACGTAAAAATATCTTCGATTTTTGCACTGGAAAAACCTAAATATCTAAAGTAATCATATTTGTAACCTATCATTGAATCTAAAGTACTTATTGCTTTATAAGAAAAACCAAGTGACAAAGGCCCTGGTAGGAAAATTGAAACCTTCATAAAAACAATTCCAATAAAAATCCAAAATAATGGCCCAAATATTCCATCAACAGAATTTTCGGTAAGACTTTCGGTACTAGATCTCAAAAGATGTTCTATAGAAGATGAACTTACATCCCTACTTACTATTCTTTGAACCTTCTCTTTGATTATTTTCTTATTTTGGTTATTAATTTCCTTGCGTTCTATTAACTCTGCAATCTCTTTAACACTTGAAATAAGTCCTTTAGTCGCAATACAACTTGAAAGTCCAAAAAAAATTAATAATCCACTAAAAAAATGATTTCTTGATTGCACATAACTGAGTTCTATCAATTTTCCTAAACTAAAACTAATTCCAATAGTAGATATGGCGAGCATGAAACCGCCCCAAAATAATATCTTTTTATTTTTTCCAAAATTATTTATGAGGTAATCAGATATCTTTTTTATGTAAAAGCCAATTATTTGAACCGGGTGGATTAAAAATCTTGGATCACCGATTAACAAATCAAAACCAATCGATCCAAGAAATATTAAAAATAAATTTATTTCAGCCAACTGAACATCGAGCGCAGACCTTTTCCTACTTTCTCAATTTCATGTTTTGAGTTCTCTTCTCTTAATTTTGTCATTAAGGGTTTATTTTTATCACATTCTTCTACAAAATTCTTAGCGAAAGTTCCATCCTGAATATCTTTTAGAATTTTCTGCATTTCTCTCTTTGTATCGCTATTGATAAGTCTTTTGCCACTTACATAATCTCCATATTCTGCAGTATTAGAAATGGAATCTCTCATTTGAGATAAGCCTCCCTTCACCATTAGATCAACAATTAGTTTAACTTCATGTAAACATTCGAAGTATGCAAGTTCTGGTTGATATCCTGCCTCTACAAGAGTTTCGAAGCCTGATTTGACGAGTTCTGATAAGCCTCCGCATAAAACCGCTTGTTCGCCAAATAAATCAGTTTCTGTTTCTTCTTTGAAATTTGTTTCAAGTATCCCAGCGCGCGTTCCTCCAATCCCTTTAGCGTAAGCCATTGCCAATGATCTTGCACTTCCAGAAGAATCCTGTTCAACTGCGAACAATGCAGGTACACCTTGACCATTCTGATATTCCCAACGAACAGTGTGTCCAGGTCCTTTCGGGGCAATCATTACAACATCCACAAAACTGGGAGGTTTAATAAGTCCGAATCTAATATTAAAGCCATGAGCAAAACTTAATATCTTTCCTTCTTTTAAGTTTGGTTCTATTTCTTTTAGGTAAACATCTTTCTGAAACTCATCTGGGAGGAGAATCATAATCCAGTCTGCTTTTTCGCAAGCTTCAGAAACTGTAAAAACTTGTAGTCCATCGCTAATAGCTTTGCCTTCAGACTTACTCCCTTTATATAATCCTACGATTACGTCCATACCACTATCTTTAAGGTTTAGGGCATGTGCGTGACCTTGTGAACCATATCCAATAATCGCTATTGTTTTATTATTTAAAAGACTTAGATCTGCATCTGTGTCGTAAAAGAGTTGCGTCATTAGTTGTAGCTTCTTTGCATTTGATAATTATTATTTTAGACATTAAAGGTGTAAATAAACCAAAAAATTATTAATTTAAAAATGAAAATTTAAATATTTATTTAGAAAATTTAAGACTGATTTACTTCGCTTGGATGTGTGATTACTCTATCAATTAAGCCATAGTTTTTTGCCTCTTCCGCACTTAGAAAATAATCTCTATCGGTATCCTTTTCAATTTTCTCAAATGATTGGCCTGTCATATCTGCCATAGACATATTTAACATATCTTTAATTCTTAATATTTCCTTAGCTTCTATTTCAATATCACTTGCTTGGCGTTGAGATGTTCCTCCTAAGGGTTGATGAATCATTATTCTGCTATGAGGCAAAGCAACTCTTTTACCTTTTGTGCCAGCGGCCAATAGGAATGCTCCCATTGAGGCTGCGAGGCCTACGCAAATGGTTACCACATCACTTTTTACGTATTTGATAGTGTCATATATAGCCAAGCCAGCAGTTACTGATCCTCCTGGGCTATTTATATATAGATAGATAGGTTTGGAATTGTCATCAGAATCTAGATAAAGCATTTGTGCAACAAGGCTATTAGCAATTCCATCATTCACTTCTTGTCCAAGAAAAAGAATTCTTTCAACACCTAGTCTTGTATATATGTCAACCCATCTTTCGTATTGACTTCCGGGAAGTCTATAAGGCACGCTTGGAGTTCCTATTGGCATGATTTTAAAATAGTTGTTTGTGAGAGTTAAATTTTATTTGGTAAATCTTTTTGACTTGTAAGTATTCTATCGATAACTCCATAATCCATGGCTTCTTGAGGGTTGAGATAACTCATCCTGTCAGAGTCTTTAGAGAGTTCTTCGACAGTCTTTCCAGTATTACGAGATAAAATCTCCAGCATTGATTTTTTATTTTTCAAAACTTCCTCAGCTCTTATTTGAATATCGGTTGCTTGACCTCTTGCTCCGCTTATAGGTTGATGTAAAACAATAGATGCATGCGGAAGAGCGGCTCTTTGCCCCTTAGTGCCAGATGAAAGGATTACTGCAGCCGTCCCCATTGCTTGTCCAATACATATTGTATGAACTGGAGGCTTAATGTAGCTTATTGTATCGCAGATAGCGAAGGCTTCTGTTTCGAACCCAACTGCGTCACCAGTGTACCAACTTGTCCCTGTTGAATTGATGTAGAAATAGATAGGTTTTTCTGGATCCTCAAACTCTAGATAAAGAAGTTGAGCAATGATTAGCTCAGTAACATCCATTCCTAGTTGTCTTTTTGCATCATCATCTGAAAATAATGGCAAACCAAGATAGACGATTCTCTCTTTCAGTAAAAGAGAGGGGAGATCAGGGGGCGGGGTCCTCATAACGGTGTTTTCGCCGTAATAAGGAGCAGATACAGTCATTTGTATCATGAAATTAAGATTGATTTGATTCTAGCTAGATTTAGCCATGTGTCGCTGGTGATTTAAAAGATTTGTTTGACTCAGGATTATTTATCAGTTTTCCAAATACCATTCTTCCAGTAGGAGTTTGTAGTGCTCCTGTGATAACAATATCTAATCTGCTTCCAACAAAATTCTTTGCTTCATCAATTACTACCATCGTTCCGTCATCCAAATATCCAATACCTTGCATTTTTTCTTTACCCTCTCTTACGATTTTTATATTAAGTGATTCTCCTGGCTGTACTTCTGGTCTTAAAGCAATGACTAAATCACTCAGATTCATAACTTTTAATTCTTTAACTTCCGCAATCTGGGAGAGATTATAATCGGCAGTAATTAGAGTTCCTGTCATATCCTCAGTAATTTTTAAAAGTTTTTCATCAACCCCATTACCTTCATACTTTGTTGGATTTATTACAAGTCTTCTTCCGTATAAATCTCTTAATTCTTTCAATAATTTTAAACCTCTTCTACCTTTAGACCTTTTTTCATTACTGCTTGAGTCAGCTAAAGTTTGTAACTCATCAATTACACTTTGAGCAACAATTAATTGCCCTTCCAACAATCCGCAACTTAATAGGCCATTTATTCTGCCGTCAATAATTACACTGGTATCAAGAATTTTTGGACTTGCAGCAGGGAGTATTCCTTCATTAATTAGATATGCATCAGTATTATTTGGATTGAATAATCTCAATAATGTCCTTCCATGGGTATCTGCTAACTTATAACCAAGAACACCAAAGAAAATATTGCTTAATATAGCTGCTAAGGGCTTTGCAAAAAAGACTTCTCTGGGGAAAGGAATTAATAGTATCGGAGCAAGTAGGAGATTCGCAACAAGTAATCCTAAAATTAAGCCAACCGATCTACTTATTAATAAGTCTGTGGGCATTGTTCTTATTTGATCAAGAAACGTCTTTCTAAGTTGAAGGAATACAAAACCTGCTGCTAATCCTATAAACAAACCTATTATCGCTAAAACAATTCTGAAACCTTCTACATTGGATACCTGTTTGAGTATGTCTACTGGCAATAAATCAACCCCAAGCCATCCTGAAGCAGCCCCAGATAATATAAATAAAATTAATACCAAGATATCTGTCATATCTATAATCTACTAGGATTTATTAATTGAGTAAATAAGGATTTTATTTTTTTCGATCCTTAATACTTTTTTGGAGCTTAAAAATGTATCTAAATTATGAATAAGTTTCCAAGAAGTGCCTATGTACACATCCCTTTTTGTCATAGGAGGTGTTTTTATTGTGATTTTGCAGTTATTCCACTTGGGAACAAAGTTGAAACTTTACAAGGTTATGGAAACAAAACTGTTAAAGAATATTTGTACTTTTTATACAAGGAAATATTGTCAATTAAGCATAAATCACCTCTTTCGACACTTTATTTAGGAGGTGGCACACCATCAATTTTGGATCCTAAACAAATCAAAGAATTAATTGATCTTTTTAAAGAAAATTATGGAATTGATAATGGTGCTGAAATCACTATGGAGGTTGACCCAGCAAGTTTTAATCAAGATGATCTTTATGGATTTATAAATGCTGGGATAAATAGATTTAGTCTCGGAGTACAAAGTTTTAATAATCAGATACTTCAAAAGTCTGGAAGGAGGCATTTGAGAGAGGATGCTGAAAAATCTTGTTTATGGTTGAAGAAAGTATATGATTCTGGGTTAATAAAAAGCTGGAGCTTAGATTTAATTCAAAATTTGCCACTTAGTGGATTTAAAGAGTGGCAAGATGACTTAAAAAAAACAATAACGTTTTTGCCACCACATATATCCATTTATGATTTAAATATTGAAAATGGAACTGTTTTTAAGAAATTACTTAAATTAGGAAAGTTAAAACTTCCAAGTAATGAAGAGGCTTTTAGAAATAGTGAATCAACTCATTTTATCTTAAAAACATTAGGGTATTCAAGATATGAAATCTCAAACTATTGTCTCCCGAGACATCAATCAAGACATAATAGAGTTTATTGGAGTGGATTAGGCTGGTGGGGTTTTGGTCAAGGTTCCACTAGTTCTCCTTGGGGGGAAAAGTTAACTAGGCCAAGAATTAGTAAAGATTATAAAGAATGGGTAATTAGGCAATGCGAACTTAATCTAGACTCATCCCTAACTAATAAGGATTTTATCTATAAAGAACTTGATGAGAAAATAATGTTGGGATTGAGACTTAAAGAGGGTATAGATATCTATAAAGTGTTTAAAGAACAAAACTGGGAAAACAAAAAATTTGAAATTAATTTAAAAAAATTACTTCAAGAATGGGACAGATTTTTTGAAAGTGGACTGTTAGAGAGAAAGGGGAATAGGATCTTTTTAAGTGATCCAAAAGGTATGGAGCTAAGTAATCAAATTCTTATTTCTATGTTTAAATGGTGGGATGAGATTAATTAAGTCTTTCAGAGGCGACCCATTCTTTTAATTTATCCTTAAATAATTTCTTCCCTTGAATAACAGGCTGGCAAAATGGAGGTTGGTCATCATTAAGGCCTAACAAATCTGCAGTAACTCTTACTTGTCCATCACAATAATTTCCTGCACCAATGCCAATTGTGGGAATAGTTATGTTATTTTGTATCTCTTTAGCAAGCAACTCAGGAATATGTTCAAGAACTATTGAAAAACATCCTAAATTTTCTAGTATAGAAGCCTCTTTCTTGATTTTTTCTTGGCTTTCTAAGCTCTCCCCTTGTTTTCTTAATCCAAGATTTAAATAACTTTGTGGTGTAAGCCCTAGATGACCCATAACAGGGATTCCCATTCTTATTAACCTTGAAATAACTTTTTGTATTTCCGGTTCAGCTCCTTCTACCTTTACAGCTTTTGCATAAGTGCTCTGAATGATTCTCCCTGCATAAGCAACAGCTTTATCCTCTCCACATTGATAAGTCAAAAAAGGCATATCTGAAACGACCAAAGGTTGTTCCTCAATT
This sequence comes from Prochlorococcus sp. AG-418-F16, assembly GCA_003214235.1. Taxonomy (GTDB): domain Bacteria; phylum Cyanobacteriota; class Cyanobacteriia; order PCC-6307; family Cyanobiaceae; genus Prochlorococcus_A. The sequence continues at coordinate 10,603 of QCLW01000014.1, read as the reverse complement.
TTCTTTTTAAATCCTCTTGAAACAGCATTAGTATGATAAATTATGTTTTCTAAAGTTAATGGCAATGTCGATTTGTATCCTAAACAGACCATTGCTAAGGAATCTCCTACGAGGACGAGATCAACATTGGCTTGTTCAGCAATAGATCCTGATATGGAGTCCCATGCCGTTAATGCAATTATTTTTTGGGATTTTTCTTTATACTTAACGAGGTCTGAAGGTAACATAATTATTTCAGTATCTTTTTTAATCAAGAATTGCTAATATGTTTATGACTCGGCCTTTCGCGGTTTTAACGCCTAAACCTGGTCAGGACCGGAAGGTAGCAGCCACAAGGGATGCTTGAGGCAGGCGAGATAACCGAGTCACTTTATTTTACCTTTTAATCCATATCTTTTTTATTTTGCCTTAATCTCAAAAACTCAGGGATACTAGCGCCTGATTCTTTGTTGTCGGAAAAATTATATAAGGTTTGATTTGATAATCTGTTTTTAATTCTTTGTTGGTTTAATGGTTGATTTGTTTCGAAACCGGTAGCAATTACAGTAACTTGTATCTCACCTTCCATTGATTCGTTAACCGCTTGACCAACGATTATATTTGCATCCTTATCTACGACATTACTAATAACTTCACCAACTGCAGTAACATCGTCAAGAGTCATATCTATTCCTCCAGTTATATTTACAAGACAACCTTTTGCTCCATCAATTCTTCCTGCTTCTAGTAAAGGACTATTAATTGCAGCTTGAGCAGCCTCCATAGCCCTAGATCGGCCAGATCCAATCCCCATTCCAAGAAGTGCTGTACCAGCTTCTGTCATAACTGATCTAACATCAGCAAAGTCAAGATTAACTTCGCCAGGGCGTGTAATTACTTCACTTATACCTTGAACTCCCATTCTTAAAACATCATCAGCATTTCTGAACGCTTCTTGAATAGAAGCACCTGCAGAAACTTCTTTTAAACGATCATTTGGTATGACAATAAGAGTATCAACATTTTCTGCTAATCTCGCAATTCCTTCTTCTGCTTGACGCATTCTCCTTTTTCCTTCGAAAGAAAAAGGTTTAGTTACTATGCCAATAGTTAATGCACCGCTTTGTTTTGCTATTTCAGCAACAACTGGAGCTGCTCCTGTGCCAGTACCTCCACCCATTCCTGCAGCTATGAATACCAAGTCAGAACCTTCTAGTGATTGTTGAAGCTCCTCTCTAGATTCTTCTGCGGCCTTTTGACCAATACTTGGATTACCTCCCGCTCCAAGACCTCTTGTTAAGTTCTGACCTAATTGAACCCTTCGCTCTGCCGACGATTGTAGTAGTGCTTGTGCATCAGTATTGAGAACTCGAAATGATACACCTTCTAGATCACTATCAATCATTCTGTTTATAGCATTACTTCCACCACCGCCAACGCCAATAACTTCTATTTTGGCGTTTTGGCTTGGAAGGATTTCTCTCGATTGATCAAAGTTTGGATTGTTACCGAAGCTCATCTCTAAATAGGAATCTATTACTAGTATTGGGTGCATTATGAACTCACTGAGCTCATCTGTAGGAATTTGTTGAGGAAAGTCCTTAAAATATTTATTTTTTAAATATTTTGTTTTAAATGCTAAACCCTCATCAACACTACAATAATTAAAAAAAATTATTTTAAATCCATTTCCTAATATTAGGGTTTGAACACTTTTATTTTCGGTTTATTTGGATCAGTAAGATCAATATTATCAATTTTTTCAGAAAAGTTATTTTTCTTGAATTCATTTTTTAGGGTATTAATTATTTGTAATTGATAGCTGATTAAATTTGGATTAAATCCTAGGAATATTGTCTTTAAATCTTTTTCTTCAACAGTTAGAAATCCATTTGGTGAAAAAGTTATTCTAATTACCTCAATTTTATAGTTCTTATGAGCAATTAGAATTTCCGATAATATTTTTTTGAATTTTTCTTTCCATCCAAAAACTTGTATAGTTATTTTGCTTAAATTTTTATCGTCTGCGTTATTTTTATTGATAAAAATTCCATCTTCATCAATAAAACCTAATATTTTTTTGTCATTTAATATTCTCTCACCGTAAGCTATTGGTGTTCTTGTATTAACAAGAATTTTTAAACCAAAGGGAAATATTTGTCTACTTACCGAAACATTTTTGAGCGATAAATTTTGTTTTAACTCTTTTTCTAAAAACTTAGTTTTAATAAAAATTAACCGGTTTGGCAATTTTAAAGATGAATTATTTACCAAATCATTCCGCGAGAAAAATTCACTACCAGATATTCTAATGTCCTGAATATTTACCTTCTTTAATGTTTTTAGGCTTATTAAGCTTGTTGAAAATAAAAATAAAATTAGAAATAAAAAGCTTCTATGGTTAATTTTTTTCTGGTTCTTCACAAATCACATCGAGCTTTTTCCATTAATTGGTTCATCCATTCTCTTGCCTGCTCTGCATCTGAAAATGGGACATCCATTTCTTTCCCATCACCTACTAATCTCAACCTGCACTTTCCTTGAGATTCACTAGTTAGAGGAGCTTCTCCTGAAGTTAGTGCCATTAATTCAACTAATTCAAGTTTCTTGATTGTAAAACTATCTTTTTCTTCAAATTTACCAGCTTCAAATGCGCTCCATTTTAATTTCCCATCTTTCAAGGACGCTGCACCTGAACTATCTAACTTACAAAGTTCAGAACCATTTGCCCAGCTCCTAAAAAGATTTTGCCTTCTTCTTTCTAACCACCCTAGAGCAGTTAATAAAACGAAGATTAAAAGTAATGGTAACCAAAGTAGTCCATGCAACATTTGATTTGAATTATAAATCTAGAGATATATCTACCAGTTTAGCCACAAGTTGCTCAATATTTAAACCTGAAGCTTTCCAGAGCATTGGAAACATACTATTTTTTGTAAAGCCAGGAATTGTATTTATTTCATTTAAAAAAATTTTATTTGAAGATTTTTCTAAAAAGAAATCTACCCTTGCAAAACCAAAAATATTTAGCGTTCTACAACTTTGAATAGCAATTTCTTTAATTTGTTTTGTGATTTTAGAATCTATTTCGGCTGGAATAGTTATCTTATTATTTAGGTTATATTTTGAATCATAATCATACCAATCACTTTCGTATTTTACTTCTCCAATCTCTGAGGTTAAGAGTTGTGAATTTCCAATTATTCCGCATTCAATCTCTCTTACCTCTAAACCTTCCTCTACTACAATTCTTGGATCTATTCCCCAAGCCTTTTCTAAGGCTTGTGATATTTCTGATTCATTTATAACTTTAGAAATGCCAAGAGATGAACCAGAGTTGGATGGTTTAACAAAAACAGGGAAATTTAATTTTTTTATAATCTTTATAGTTAACTTCTTTTTTACTTCTTGATCATTGAGATCTTCATTTTGAAAAACTAGATAATTAACTTGTGGAAGTTTAAGGTTTGAGAAAATTGTTTTCATTAATATTTTATCCATTCCAAGAGCAGAGCCTATAATTCCACATCCGACCAAAGGTTTTCTAGTGAATTTAAGTAATCCATGAATTGATCCGTCTTCACCATTAAGTCCATGCAGAAGAGGAAACCAAATATCAACATTTTGAAATTCAATTCCGTCTAGGAAGTTAATTTTTTCTTGATTAATAATCCCTTGTGTTGTTGTATTGTTTTCAATTTCACCAATAAGGATCTGTTCTGAGATATCACTATCAAGCCAATCTCCATATTTGTTAATGTAAAAGGCCTTAACCTTAAAGCGCTGTTTATTTAGTTTTGAATTAAAGGCTTGAAAAACTGTCTTTGCTGAGGATATTGATACATCATGTTCATTGGAATAACCACCAAATATTAGTCCAATACATTTTTTCTTTTTACCGATCATTTAGAAAAAATTATATGCAAAGTTCACCCGTTAAGGAAAAAGGTCTTGCTTCGTTGATTCTGACATCTATTTCATCTCCCAATGAAAAATTAAATTCAATGTTTTTGGGAATCTCTACGAAAGTTAATCTATTCGTTCTCGTTCTACCCATAATTTGTGACGAGTTTTTTGGATTTAAACCCTCAATTAAAACACTTTCAACATTTTTGAGGTATCTTTGATTTCTGCTCCTGGCAGTTGTCTCGACCAAAGCATTAATTTCCTGCAATCTAGCTTTTTTAACTTCTTCAGGAATTTGATTAGTCCAGACTGCCGCTGGCGTATTTGGTCTTGGAGAATATGCCGCTGTATTTACTTGATCAAATCCAATATCTGAGATCAGTTTCAATGTATCTTGATATTGTTGTTCGGTCTCTCCTGGGAAAGCAACTATAGCGTCTGCTGTAATTGATGCATCTGGCATTAATGATCTTATATTCTCAATGATATTTTTATACTTTTTGATACTGTATCCTCTGGACATTTGCTTTAAGATTTCATCATTTCCACTTTGAAAAGGGATATGGAAATGTTCACAAACCTTATCTAATTCATAACAAGCTTGAATCAATCTTTTTGAAAAATATCTTGGATGACTGGTGGCAAATCTTATTCTACGAATCCCACTAACATCATGAATGAAATATAAAAGATCAGTTAGAGTATTTTCTTTTCGACCTTCTTTTGTTGTTCCTGGAAGATCTCTCCCATAAGCATCAATATTCTGCCCCAAAAGAGTAATTTCTTTAAAATTATCATCAGCTAATTTTTGTATCTCACTTTTTATGGCATTTGGATACCTTGATTGTTCTTTCCCTCTGACAGAGGGAACTACACAATATGAACATCTTTCATTACATCCATAAATGATATTTACCCATCCACAAATAGAGCTTTCTCTTCTCGCACTTGTTATGTCTTCAGAAATAAAGGTTTCCTCAGTAGCAGCAACTTGATTACCTAAATCAACTTTCCACAATAGGTTCTCAAGGTTATTGACATGTTGAGGCCCCATTACTAGATCAAGTTCTGGCACTCTTCTTAGTAAGGATTCTCCCTCTTGCTGAGCAAGGCAACCTGCAACAACAAGTTTTAAGCTAGGTTTTTTGTGCTTTCTTTTTGCCTGCCTTCCTAGAAAGCTGTAAACTTTTTGTTCTGCATTATCTCTAATTGTGCATGTATTGTACAAGACCAAATCTGCATTTAATTCATCATCCGCTCTTGTGTATCCCATTTTTTCTAACGTTCCAGCCATTCTCTCAGAATCAGCTTTGTTCATTTGGCAACCAAATGTGGTTATCCAATAACTGCCAGTAGTTGAATGCTTTTGAAATTTTTTTTCGTCTTGTTTTGTTTTTGTTAGCACTTTGCTAGAAATTGTTTCTGATTCTTTAATTCAAATTTACAAGTTAAAAAATTTTGCTGCAATTTTTTTGAGGGCGAGCGAGGGGATTCGAACCCCCGAATAGCGGCGCCACAAGCCGCTGCCTTAACCACTTGGCGACGCCCGCCTCATATTTATAAATTTACCAACTCAAGGGTAATTTTTCATAGTTATTTTGATCTTTTAGGGAAATTTGAATTATTTTCTTATTAAGTAAAGTTTTCTTATGTTTTAAAATAAAAGAAAATTAAAAAATTTGAGTAACTCCGGACAAGCTGAGGTTCTTATTCCCAGAAGCCTTTGTTTAATAGAAGATTTTGATAGCCTCAATATTGATGTAGAGGATTTGTGTTCAGTTTCCATCTGTTGGGAGGATGGATTTGTTTCTGAGTTAAAGCCTTTAAAAAATAAAGTTACAAAACCAAAGAATATTTTATTCCCAAGATTTGTTGAAACGCATTCTCATTTTGATAAATCTTTTACATGGGCAGATTTTCCTAACCTGGAATCAAACTATGGAGGAGCATTATCAGTAAATCTTGAAGAACATAAAACTAGAACTACAGATAAGGTGCTTGAGAGAGTTGAGAAATCATTAAAACTTGCCATACAAAATGGATACCGAGCTATTAGAAGTCACATTGATACATACAAAAATCAATCAATGGATATTTGGATTGAACTTTTTAAATTACAAAAAAAATTTTCATCTGAGTTGACTTTACAATTTGTTGCTCTAGCCCCATTGGAATTCTGGGATACTTCTAATGGTGAAGAGTTGGCAAAAATATTTTCCTCTCATGGAGGCATTTTAGGGGGTGTTATTGTTCCCCCTTTTAATAAAAACAATATAAGCAAATTTCTCGCAAAGATGCTTCTTCTCGCGAGTAAATATAAATTAGAACTTGATTTGCATATAGATGAATCAATTATTGAGCCTGGAGCAGGAATAAAAGTTTTGATAGAGACAATCGAAAATTTAAAAATTAATAGTATTCCGATTACTTGTAGTCATTTGAGTAGTCTTATTTCTCTAAGTCATAGTGAGATTTTAAATTTAGGAGAAAAAATGGCTGAGAAAAATATTAAGGTTATTGCTTTACCACTAACAAATTTTTGGCTGCTAAATCGAGACAATAAAACTACCTCATTAAGAAGACCAGTTGCTCCAATAAAGCAATTACAAAAATCACTTGTGGATGTATCTCTAGGTAGTGATAACGTTCAAGATCCTTGGTACCCATTTGGTAATTTCGACCCTTTTTATATGTTGTCTTGCTCGATACCTATGCTTCAACTAAATCCCTGGGAGAGAATGACTCTATCTTCTATTTTTTTAGCTCCAAGCAGACTATTAAACTTAAAATGGGATGGTTTAATTAAAAAGGGTTGCCCTGCGGACTTTGTGATTTTAGATGCACAAAGATGGGCAGATGTTTTTTCGAGCAATTTAAAGAGAAAAGTATTTATAAAAGGCGATTTATATTGCTAATCGACTAATTTATATACAAAACATAAAAAATTTTATTAATGACATCAATTAATCTTAAATTTATAGACAAATTTAGGGAAGTCAAAAACTTAGAGATTATTGAAAGCCAATCCGATATAAAAAGACTTTCGAAAGATTTTTATAACTACTCTCCTATCCTTACTAAAAAATTAGACGGATGTATTGCTGATTTAGTTGTAAGACCTAGTGATCATAATGCGGTAGTGAAAGTAGCAGAAATTTGTTGGGAATTTTCTATACCTCTTACTTTAAGGGGTTCAGGTACAGGTAATTATGGACAAGCTGTCCCATTGTTTAAAGGCGTTGTAATGCAGATGAGTGATTTAAATAAGTTAGAAGAATTTGATCCTGATACAGGTTTTGTGAAAGTACAGTCTGGCTGTGTTATGGGAGATTTGAATAAACAATTAGAGAAATATGGGAGGGAATTAAGGTTGCTTCCTAGTACATGGAAAACCGCTACAATTGGAGGCTTTATTGCAGGTGGATCGGGAGGTATTGGGTCGATCAGGTGGGGATTTTTAAGAGATCCCGGAAATCTTATAGGTTTAGAGGTAGTGACTATGAATAAAAAACCTTTATCATTAAAATTTGATGCTGAAGAATCTGAGCCTCTAAATCATGCTTATGGTACTAATGGAATAATTACTTCATTATTACTTGCTACTGATATCAAACGTAAGTGGTATTCAATATTTATCGACTGTATTGAATTTGAAAAAGCAATAGAAATATTAAAAACTCTTACTGGCGCCGCTGTTGATCTGAAACTGGGAGCAATTCTTGAAGAAGAAATTGTAGATCAAATGCCAACATGGTTTAAAAGTAAATCTAGAAGCCATAAGATATTAATTCAATCTACTCTTGGAGGAATAAAAACGATAGAGCTGATTTGTAAAAAATTCAAAGTTGAATCTACCCTTCTTGGGGAAGAAGAAAAACTCGTTAATGGAATTTCTGAAGTCGTATGGAATCATACAACTCTTCATATGAGGTCTAGGGATAAAAATTGGACATATTTACAGATGCTTTTGCCACTGAATAATGAACTAGAATTAATTAATTTTTTAAGAAAAAAATGGGGTAAAAAAGTTCTTTGGCATTTAGAGGCAGTTTCTCAGCAAGGATCACCAAGATTAGCGGCTTTGCCAGTATTAAAGTGGAATGGTGTAGAAGAATTAAATGAAATAATGGAAGATTGTAAGAAACTTGGGGCATTTATTTTTAATCCCCATGTTTTAACTGTCGAAGGCGGAGGTCTCGGAGTGGTTGACGCAGATCAAGTAAAAGCGAAATTAAAATTTGATCCTAAAGGGCTATTAAACCCAGGGAAATTAGAGGGTTGGGAAATAAAGGAACAATTTAATATTTAACATTGCTATTTATTCGCAAATTTAATAAATTCAGCAACTAAAAAAATAGAACCTGTTAAAACAGGACGATTAGGTGGCCATTTTTCTAGGGAAAATAAATAGTCAATGGCAAGTTCAAATGTTTTAACTTCAATTATTTTTTGAAAGTCAATTTCTTCAATCTGAGAGAGATCTTTTAATTGCCAACTAGGTTGGTTTGGAACTGGAACAAGTAATAAGTGATCATTTTTCTTTAGAAGTGTTTTTAATATTGCGTTTATATCTTTTTGTCTTTGGACACCTAAAATCCAATAAATTCCTTCTTCTTCATTCTCCCAATTGCTTCGCTCATTAGAGAGTGCTTTTGCAGCAGGATAATTATGCGCACAATCTACAAGAATTTCTTTGTTTAAATAATTTATTATTTCTAGCCTTCCGTTCCAAGTTGTCTTTTTAAGACCTTCATATATATATTTTTCTTTAATATTGAATCCCAAATTGTTAAGTGCTTCAATTGCTCCAACGGCGACTGAAGCATTTTGCTTTTGGAAAATTCCTTTTAATCCAAGCTCATAGCTGTTTGAAATTGAATCTTTCCAGATAATTTCTGCTCCAACCTCTTCAACTTTTTTGTTTATTAAATTTTCAACTTGACTGTTTTGGTTGCACGAGATGACAATTGAATTTTTTTCAATAACTGCTATTTTTTCCTTGGTAATTTTTTCAATCGTATCTCCAAGAAATTCTTTATGGTCTAAGCCAATATTCCCAATAGCAATTATTGGCCTAGATTTATGGGCGGTTGTCGCGTCTAATCGCCCCCCTAAGCCAGCTTCAAGAATGAGTAATTCGACTTTTTCATTATCAAAAAAATTTAGTGCGCAGCAAATGATTTTTTCAAAAGGAGTTAATTCATATATTGAAAGATTTTTTTCTAATAAGCTATAGATTTTTTCAAATTCAGCTTTGTTAATATTTTTCTTATTAACTCTAATCCTCTCACATACATCAAAAAGATGAGGAGATGTAGTTACTCCAAAATTTTTGTTAGCTTCAAAAAGTATACTTTCTAAATATGCCGCGATTGATCCTTTCCCATTGGTTCCAATAATTTGTATTGCAGGGATATTCTTGCAAGGATTATCAATTTCTTGAAGTGCTTTTTTAATTCTTGATAAACCTAACTTGATATTATCCCTTTCATATTTGGGTGGTAATAATTCAAAAATTTTTAAATTTGCATTTTTCAAAATTTAAATTGCTACAACTCTTCAAAAATTGAATTTAGCTTATCCAAAAGAATATTAATTTCTCTTCGAGATATAACTAATGGTGGGACAATCCTTACAACATTTCCTCCTGCAGGAACGACAAGTAATCCTTTATCAAAAGCTTTTAATGTAATTTTTTTTGCATCAGCATAATCATCATTTATAAGAAGACCTTGTATTAAACCCAAACCTCTTTTCCCGCTAATAATATTTGGAAATTTTTTTGACAATTCTTCAAACCCAGCGCTTAATTGTTCCCCTCTTAAATAAACATTATTGATAAGATTTCTTCTATTTATTTCTTCTAATACAGTTAAGGCAGCCTTACAGGCGAATGGGTTCCCTCCAAAAGTGCTTGCATGATCTCCTGGAGAAAAAATGTTAGCTTTTTCTTTTACCAATAATGCTCCAATTGCATGACCTCCTCCTAATCCTTTAGCAAGGGTGAATCCATCAGGTTCAATTCCTAAATTCTCATAACCCCACATTTTTCCAGTTCGACCTATTCCACTTTGAACCTCATCTAAAATGAGAAGAGAATTATATTTATCACATATATCTCTTAGGCTTTTAAAAAATATTTTACTTCCAGGAATTACGCCACCTTCTCCTTGTATTGGTTCAACTAATACACCAGAAATCTTTTGATCATTATTTTCACAATCTTCAAATAATTTTTTTACCGAATCAAAATTGTTAAATTCAAAAAACTTAAACCCTTTAATCATTGGTTCGAAACCTTTTTGATATTTGGGCTGACCAGTCGCACTCAAGGCTGCCAATGTTCTGCCATGAAAGCTGGATTCTGCTGCGAGAATAATTGATTCTCTCCCTTTATTTGTTGTATTTCCAAATTTCTTTATTAATTTAATAGCTGATTCATTTGCTTCCGCTCCACTGTTGCAGAAAAAAACGCTTTCAGCACAACTCATATTCGTTAAAGTTCTGCTTAATTGTTCTTGTTCTTCAATGTTGTAGAGATTTGAAATATGTTGAATCTTTTTTAGTTGAGTTGATAGCCTTCTTCTTAAAACTCTATTGCTATGGCCAAGACTACAAGTCGCTATACCAGCAACGGCATCAAGATACTTTTTACCTGCTTTGTCCCATAGCCAACAACCTTTCCCTTTTTTGAAAGATATATCGAATCGACTATAAG
>QCLW01000013.1 GCA_003214235.1 Prochlorococcus sp. AG-418-F16 | reverse complement strand
TTTCTCTTTTCTTTAATTCTTCCATAAAATTTATAACTTCAATAAATGGATTGTGTAAGTTTACCCACGTTTCAAAATCTTTATCAATTTGGTATTTGCGAGTCTTATCTAATATTTTCTGTAAATCTTCGGCACTCCAAGAATTATTTTGTAATATCCTCTGGCAGTTTTGATGATAATTAGTAATGAAATCATCTTTATTGAAATTTTTTAATGGATTTTCTGTTTTTATAATTTCGTGAACTATTAGAACCATTTCCCAACCAAATTTAACCCAAGGCCTGATTTCTTTAAAAGTATTTGGTACTTTTTTATAAAGTGTTTGATCAACCGTGGTGCATGGTGAATTTAAATATTTTTCGCAAGCCAGCAAAGAACTATGCCAATATTCATGCATTCCATCCACTATAACGCCATCAAAATCAAATAGAAATAGTTTTGGAATAGACACCAATTAAATTTTAGAACTGGGCCGCTAGGATTCGAACCTAGGAATGTCGAGACCAAAACCCGATGCCTTACCACTTGGCGACGGCCCATTGAATTTCTATTTTAATACATGAAAAGATTTTTTTCTATCAAAAAAATACAAAGTTTTTATAAACTCTGAATAGCTTTTGTAAAATAAATTTTATTTTGAATTAGCTCATTTTCCATGGCTCTAGAAATTTCTGAGCTTTGTTGATTGCTAAAGCCATCTTTTCTGGATAATCGTAGAGTCTTTTGTTATTTTTGTTAGCAAATTCAATTAGTGGCTGCATAATTTTTCTTGCAGAACTTCCAAATGCTATTCCATCTGGAAGATTGTTTGACTTCAAAAATTCATGAGTTTTTTCATTTGTTCCACCTGCTAATTGAATTAATCCTGGTGGAAGGTGTGAACCGATTCTTTCGAATAACTTGACGGTATCTCTACTTGTTGTAGGAGCAAGATCACCAGACATTGGCCTTCCATCTAGTTGCCAAATAAGGGGAATATTTAGTTCATTAAGAATTTCGTATCTTTCCCAAAGAGCTTTCAAAAGATCTTCAGGCTCTTGCCATTTTTTGACCGATTGATTTAATCCACAACTGATCGATATTTTCTCTAATTTCGTTTGAGAACTTTTAATGATACTTACAACTTTTGTAAAAGAATCTATTCGATTGATCTCTGTATGAATTTCTACTGCATCAGGCTTTATTTTGTGAAGTGTTGATGCTAAATCATCTTTTGATAAATTATATTCATATTCACTAATTAGATTTAGGGGACAACTATTTATACATCTTCCACATCCATAACATTTACTCTCTTTGATTCCAGAGTTATCAATTGCAAAGGTGGGACATACTTTTTCGCACGGTCTTGGACAATGAGGAGGGCATTTTAATGGATCAAATTTTGCTTTACGAAAGTGGATATCATTACCATCACTAATGCTTATCATTAACCCAGGGGAGTTTTTAAAGATATCTTTTGCCCACTCGATCCCTTTTTTTGCTGCTTGAACTATAGATTCTTCAGCGGCAACATCTATGTAGTCGATACCAGCAGCAGTATAAATTGCACATAAATCTTCAATAGCAACAATATCCTCGTTACTGGCTCCACAAATCAATTTAATCCATTTATCCTTTTTCTTAGTTTTAATCACATAATTTAACTCAGAAATTCATCCAAAATATAATCATTTAATGACTTCCATTCAAGTTTTCTTGAACCTCCCATCTCAACAACTATTGTTAGTTTGTTATATTTTTTGCAAATATCTATCAGGCTTTCTAACTCAGATTGAGACAATACTTGACCTTCTAATAACCACAGTAATTTATTTTTATCATTTTCATTAAATAACTCAGAAGCTTGCGGGATGACTTGTTGAACTTCACCAAGCGCTCCGTTTCTCCCCACGCTTTGATGACCAAGATGAGGTGGCCTTACGCCATGCAATTTTAGCAAGAAGACTTCTGGATCTCCAAGCCCTCTTGCTGAAGTTATAAAAGTTTTAAAGCCCTTAGCCCTCATTCTTCTTAATAGACGAGTTTCGTAACCACCTTCAAGCGGAGCAAAGATTGCAAGACATTTTTTTGTTTTTAAATCGTTATGAAACTTTTTCCCTGTGAGCAGTAATGGCATAAAATTTCCTTTATTTATATTTTATTTTATTTTATGGTACTTGATGATGTACAATTGTAACTCAGTGAATTTTTAAGCTCGCAAGCTAGCCGAGCCTCTACAAATTTCGCATTTTTAGCGTTTCGTTAAAAACTCAGGAGGGTTTACCCAACGAGAAACTATCTATTTTTTTAGATAAGTCTCAACCTTATTAATAGTTTTTTTGCTAACTAGACCTTTATAAATGAAAAGGGTTTAGATAATTGAAAAATCATTACGAGCTAGCCTATTTTAGCCTTATGTCTATAGGAATTTTAGGAAAGAAATTGGGCATGTCCCAACTCTTCGACGAAAAAGGTAATGCAGTACCAGTTACTCTTATTGAAGCTGGTCCATGCCGTGTCACTCAATTGAAAACTACAGCTTTGGATGGTTATACTGCTGTTCAGATAGGCTATGGCTTGTCCAAAGAGAAGCATATTAGTAAACCTGAAAAGGGACATTTATTGAAGTCAGGTGAAGAACTTTTAAAGCACTTAAAAGAATATAGAGTTGAAGAAACTGCATCTTATGAAATTGGAAAACAAATAACTGTAAAAAACTTTGAGGTTGGCCAAAAAGTTGATATCAGTGGCAAATCTATGGGTAGAGGTTTTGCTGGTTACCAGAAAAGACATGGCTTTAGCAGAGGTCCTATGAGTCATGGTTCCAAAAATCATAGAGCTCCAGGTTCTACAGGAGCAGGAACAACTCCAGGCAGAATTTATCCTGGGAAAAGAATGGCAGGAAGATATGGAGGGAAACAGATAACTACGAAAGGTTTGTTAGTTCTGAAAATTGATGACCAGAAAAATTTGCTTGTAGTAAAGGGTTCTGTCCCAGGTAAGCCTGGCACAATTGTCAATATTAAGCCAAACAATGTTGTAGGCAAAAAAGAAGGAGGTGAAAAATCATGACAACACTCGATACTCTTAAGTGGGATGGTAAAAAAGCAGGCAAAGTTACCCTTGATTTATCAGTTGCTAAGGAAACTTCTTCGGCAGACTTAATCCATAGAGCAGTTCTTAGACAATTAGCAAACAAAAGACAAGGGACTGCATCAACTTTGACAAGATCTGAAGTTCGAGGTGGTGGTAGAAAACCATACAAACAGAAAGGCACAGGAAGAGCACGTCAAGGATCAATAAGAACACCTTTAAGACCTGGTGGTGGAATTATTTTTGGACCTAAGCCACGTTCTTACAATCTTGATATGAATCGAAAGGAACGCAGATTAGCTCTTAGAACAGCACTTATGTCCAGAGTATCTGATATCAAGGCTGTTGAAGATTTTGGATCTACCTTAAAGCAGCCTAAAACAAGTGATATCATCAATGGCCTTGCTCGATTAGGAATACAAAAAACTGAAAAAGTTTTGGTTATTCTTGATAGTCCTTCAGATGTAGTAAAAAAATCTATAAATAATATAGAAAAAGTAAAATTAATAGCTGCCGATCAATTAAATGTATTTGATATTCTCAACGCTAATAAGTTGGTCATAGGTCAATCAGCAATAAATAAAATTCAGGAGGTTTATGCATCATGAACAAATTATTCGATTCTCGTTTAGCCGATGTAATAAAAAAGCCAATTATTACTGAGAAAGCTACAAATGCACTAGATCTTAACCAATATACTTTTGAAGTAGATCATAGAGCGGCAAAGCCGCAAATAAAGGCTGCTATTGAAGCCTTGTTCAGTGTTAAAGTCATAGGAGTTAACACTATGAATCCTCCTAGGAGAACAAGAAGAGTCGGGAAATTTTCCGGTAAACGTTCTCAGGTCAAGAAGGCAATTGTACGTCTTGCTGAAGGAGACAAAATCCAACTATTTCCAGAATCTTAAGGAGTTTTAATCATGGCAATTCGTAAATTTAAACCTTATACACCTGGCACTAGACAGAGAGTAGTTACTGATTTTAGTGAAATAACAAGTGCAAAACCTGAGAGATCACTAATAGTCTCAAAACATAGAGTTAAAGGCAGAAATAATCGTGGTGTTATTACTTGCCGACATCGTGGAGGTGGTCACAAAAGGCAATATAGATTAGTCGACTTTAGAAGAGATAAAAGAAACATTAATGCTAAAGTTGCAGCTATTCATTACGACCCTCATAGAAATGCAAGGCTTGCACTTTTATTTTACGAAGATGGAGAGAAAAGATATATTATCGCTCCAGCTGGAGTAAAAGTCGGCCAAAATGTAATTTCCGGAGAAAGTGTACCAATTGAAGATGGAAATGCAATGCCACTATCTGTTATGCCATTAGGATCTAGTGTTCATTGTGTTGAGTTATATGCAGGCAGAGGTGCTCAGATGGTTAGATCCGCAGGAGCTAGTGCCCAAGTTATGGCAAAAGAAGGAGATTATGTTGCTTTAAAACTCCCATCTACTGAGGTAAGACTGGTTAGAAAAGAATGCTACGCAACTCTTGGAGAAGTTGGTAACTCAGAAATAAGAAATACTAGCTTAGGTAAAGCAGGAAGAAGAAGATGGCTTGGAAGAAGGCCTCAAGTAAGAGGAAGTGTAATGAACCCATGTGATCATCCACATGGAGGAGGAGAGGGAAAAGCACCAATTGGTAGAGCGGGCCCTGTTACTCCATGGGGTAAACCAGCTCTTGGGTTAAAGACACGTAAAAAGAACAAACCAAGTAATAAATTAGTAGTTCGAAGACGACGTCGCGTTTCTAAGAGGAGTAGAGGAGGAAGAGACTCTTGATTTTTTCATTTATTACTTTAATTTCTATTTTATAAACATGGGACGTTCACTAAAAAAAGGACCTTTTATAGCAGATAGCTTGCTCAAAAAGGTAGAAAAACAAAATACTGATAATGACAAGTCTGTTATCAAAACTTGGTCTAGATCCTCCACGATTTTACCTTTAATGATTGGCCATACAATCGCGGTACACAATGGTAGGGCTCATATCCCAGTATTTATTACCGAACAAATGATTGGCCATAAACTCGGAGAATTTGCTCCTACACGCACTTACCGTGGTCATATAAGAGATAAGAAAGGAGCAAAATCATGACAAAAACAACTGAAACAACCAAAAAAGCTATTGCTCATGGAAACTATGTTCGTGGATCAGCCTCTAAAGTTAGAAGAGTTTTGGATCAAATAAGGGGTAAGTCTTATAGAGATGCTTTGATTATGTTGGAATTTATGCCTTATAGATCTACTGATCCGATTACTAAAGTTTTAAGATCTGCAGTTGCGAATGCAGAACATAATCTTGGCATGGATCCATCTACTTTAGTTATTTCCTCTGCATGGGCTAATAATGGTCCTGTAATGAAAAGGTATAGGCCTAGAGCCCAAGGTAGAGCTTTTTCTATCAAAAAACAGACTTGCCATATTAGTATTTCTGTTGAATCTGCTCCTACTCAAACAAATGTGGAGGTACAAAACTAATGGGACATAAAATACATCCTACTGGACTAAGATTAGGAATTACACAAGAGCATCGTTCTAAATGGTTTGCTACTTCAAAGACATATCCAATGCTTCTTCAAGAGGATTTTAAAATTCGTACTTTCATACAGAAAAAATATGCAGCAGCAGGAATTAGCGATGTTTTGATAGCTAGAAAAGCTGATCAACTGGAACTTGAATTAAAAACAGCAAGACCAGGAGTTATAGTTGGAAGACAAGGAAGTGGTATTGAAGAATTAAGATCTGGAATTCAAAAAACTATAGGAGATAGGACAAGGCAAGTTAGGATAAATGTTGTTGAAGTTGAGCGTGTTGATGCCGACGCTTTTTTACTTGCTGAATATATAGCTCAACAACTTGAAAAAAGAGTCGCTTTTAGAAGAACTATAAGGATGGCCTTACAAAGGGCTCAACGGGCTGGAGTCTTAGGTTTAAAAATACAAGTAGGTGGTAGGTTAAATGGTGCTGAAATTGCTAGAACTGAATGGACTAGAGAAGGTAGAGTCCCTTTACATACATTGAGAGCTGAAATTGACTATGCAACTCGTGAAGCCAATACAACTTACGGTGTTCTAGGCATTAAAGTTTGGGTTTTTAAAGGTGAAGTTCTTCCTAAAGAAGAACAACCAGTCCCTGTGGGTGCAATCCCTAAGAGAAAAGCTAGTCGAAGACCTCAGCAATTTGAGGATCGTTCAAATGAGAATTCATAGGAGGTATAAAAATGCTTAGTCCAAAACGAACAAAATTTCGTAAACAACATAGAGGCAGGATGAGGGGAGTAGCTTCCAAAGGTAATACAATTGCATTCGGTCAATTTGCTCTCCAAGCTCAAGACTGTGGATGGGTAACTGCTCGTCAGATTGAGGCAAGTAGACGAGCTATGACTAGATATATTAAACGTGGAGGTCAAATCTGGATAAGAATTTTTCCTGATAAACCTGTCACCATGAGGCCTGCTGAAACTAGGATGGGTTCTGGTAAAGGTAATCCCGAGTTTTGGGTTGCAGTTGTAAAACCAGGTAGAATACTTTTTGAAATGGGTGGAGAAGATATCACTGAGGAAATTGCAAAAGAAGCTATGCGTCTTGCTCAATACAAACTTCCTGTAAAAACAAAATTTATTTCTAATGATAAAAATCTAGAAGTTCCCTCCGAGAAAAAGGTAAAAAATAAAGAATCTCAAGAGGAGGTTAAACAATGAAAAACTCAGATTCACTTAAAGAATTTAAAAAATTAAATTCTGCTCAAATTACTGAAAAGATTGATCAATTAAGAAAAGATCTTTTTGATTTGAGATTCAAGCAAGCTACTAGACAGCTCAATGAAACTCATAAATTTAAAATCATAAAGAAACAAGTTGCACAATTACTAACTCTCAGTAAGAGTCAATCTGCTTCTCAAACAACCTCTGATTAATTACTAGTTATGGCACTTAAAGAAAGAATTGGAACTGTTGTCAGCGACAAAATGGATAAAACAGTTGTTGTTGCTGTTATTAACAGATATCCACATCCTACTTATAAAAAAATTGTAAGTAGAACTACAAGATATAAGGCTCATGATCCAGAAAATAAATGTGTTTTAGGTGATCGAGTTAAGATTAAAGAAACTAGACCACTTAGTGCTCATAAAAGATGGGCAATAGAAGAGATTCTTAATAAAACAAGTCAGATTAAGGAGGTTCAAAAATGATTCAACAAGAAACTTATTTAACAGTCGCTGATAACAGCGGTGCTAAAAGGCTACAGTGTATTAGAGTTTTAGGATCTAATAGAAGATACGCGCATGTTGGGGATGTAATTGTAGCAACTGTAAAAGATGCCCTTCCCAACATGGGAGTTAAGAAATCTGAAGTTGTAAAAGCTGTTATCGTCAGAACGAAAGCAACATTAAGAAGAAATACTGGCAATTCAATTAGATTCGATGATAATGCTGCCGTTTTGATTAATGAAGATAAGAATCCAAAGGGCACTAGAGTTTTTGGTCCTGTAGCGAGAGAGCTGCGGGATAAAAATTATACTAAGATAGTTTCTCTTGCTCCGGAGGT
Source organism: Prochlorococcus sp. AG-418-F16 (assembly GCA_003214235.1). GTDB lineage: Bacteria > Cyanobacteriota > Cyanobacteriia > PCC-6307 > Cyanobiaceae > Prochlorococcus_A. The sequence goes on along the minus strand of QCLW01000013.1, from coordinate 25,800 downwards.
GATTTAAATGTTGGATTCATTAAAACAAAAGAAAAATTTCCAAAGAATAAAAATGAGAATTAAAACTGGAGATTTAGTAAAAGTAATTAATGGAAAGGAAAAAGGGAAAACTGGCGAGGTTTTAAAAACCATCCCTCTTGAAAATAGAGTAGTAGTTAAGGGAATCAACCTTAGGACTAAACATGTAAAACCAACTCAGGAAGGAGAAACTGGCAGAATACTGACAGAAGAAGCATCTTTACATGTATCAAATGTAATGTTTTTCTCAAAGGATAAAAATCAGACAAGTAAGATAGAATACTTTATTGATAAAGAGGGAGTTAAGAAAAGAAGATTGAAAAAAACTGGTGAAGTAATTGATTAATTTTTCATCAAAAACCAGATTTCAACTTTTGCTAATTTATCAATTCTGACAAAGACCAGAATTAACAAAAAAAATTATGACTCTAAAAAATCGCTACAAAGAATCAATTAGACCAAAACTTTTAAAAGATCTTGGTCTTAAAAATATTCATCAAGTACCCAAAGTTGTTAAAGTCAACGTTAATAGAGGTCTTGGTGAAGCTGCTTCAAATTCAAAATCTCTCGAAGCTTCTTTAAAAGAAATGGCAACAATTACAGGACAAAAGGCCTTAGTTACTAGGGCTAAAAAAGCCATCGCCGGTTTTAAAATTCGTGAAGGCATGCCGATTGGCTGTACTGTAACTTTGAGGGGAGACAGGATGTATTCCTTTTTAGAGAGATTTATAAATTTAGCTTTACCAAGAATAAGAGACTTTAGAGGAGTTAATCCAAAAAGTTTTGATGGAAGGGGTAATTACACTGTTGGAGTCAAAGAGCAATTGATTTTCCCTGAGATCTCTTTTGATAAGATAGATTCAATAAGAGGTATGGATATAACTATTGTCACGAGTGCAAGATCAGATCAGGAAGGTAAAGCTCTCTTGCAAGAGTTAGGTATGCCTTTTAGTAAGAATTAAATTAAAACTATGTCAAATCACGATCCTATTTCAGATATGCTTACTCGAATTAGAAATGCGAGTCAAAAAAAGCATACAACAACAACAATTCCAGGCTCAAAAATGTCCTTAAGTATTGCCAAAGTGCTTCAAAAAGAGGGGTTTATTTCTGATATTAATGAGGAAGGTGAAGGTTATAAATCAGAAATAATACTTGGGCTCAAATATAGTGGCAAAAATAAATTCCCAACTATTCGATCTATGCAAAGAGTTAGTAAACCTGGTTTAAGAATTTATAAGAATACAAAAGGCTTGCCAAAAGTTCTTGGAGGTCTTGGAGTTGCTATAATTTCAACCTCCAAAGGCGTCATGAGTGATCGCGATGCAAGGAAGCAAGGAATAGGTGGCGAAGTCCTTTGCTATGTTTATTAAGGAGAATTAATTATGTCAAGAATCGGAAAAACACCAGTACTTATTCCAGAGAAAGTTACAGTTGATTTAGATGGGTCGATGGTAACAGTTAAAGGCCCTAAGGGTGAATTAAAACGCATGATGCCTGAAGGAGTTAGTTTTGATAAAAAAGATAATAGAATTGTAGTTAGTCCTACAACAACCAAAATACATTCCAGACAAAGACATGGTTTATGTAGAGCCTTAATTGCCAATATGGTTGAAGGGGTTAGTCAAGGTTTTTCAAAAAAACTTGAAATTGTAGGCGTTGGATCAAGAGCACAAGTAAAAGGCAAAAATCTTATTGTGAGTGCAGGATATAGTCATCCTGTAGAAATGATCCCCCCTGATGGTATAACATACAAGGTTGAGAGTAATACAAACGTTACTGTATCTGGAATTGATAAGGAAATTGTTGGCAATGAAGCAGCAAAAATCAGATCAATTAGACCTCCAGAGCCATATAAAGGTAAAGGAATTAAATACCATGATGAGAGAATTCTAAGAAAAGCCGGCAAATCTGGCAAAAAATAATTCCACTTAAAAAAATGACCAAACTTTCCAGGAAATTACAAACTCAAAAAAGACACAAAAGATTAAGAAGATTCTTAATTGGAGATGCAACACGTCCAAGATTGTCTGTTTTTCGCTCGAATAACCATATTTATGCACAGGTTATAGACGATAGTGCTCAAAAAACTATTTGTTCGGCTTCAACTGTTGATAAGGAACTTAGAGAAAAATCAGAGAAATTACCTTCTGATTGTAATTCTTCTTCTATTGTTGGAAAATTATTAGCAAAGAGAGCAATAAAAAAAGGGATCAAGCAAGTAATTTTTGACCGTGGAGGAAATTTATATCACGGGAGAGTTAAGGCACTTGCAGAAGCTGCTCGTGAAGCTGGCCTAAAATTCTAACTTTTAATTTTTTACTATGACTGACACTCCAATACAACAGGAAACTCAAACCAAGAATAGTAACGTTCCCGTTGCTAACCCTAACGAACAAAAAAAGAATAATCGAAATAATGATCGAAAAAGAAATAGAAGAGGTGATTCAAAAAATCAAGAGAGAGATTCTGAATGGCAAGAAAGGGTTGTTCAAATAAGACGCGTATCTAAAACTGTTAAAGGTGGAAAAAAAATGAGTTTTAGAGCAATTGTTGTTGTTGGCAATGAGAAAGGTCAAGTTGGGGTTGGAGTTGGTAAGGCTGGAGATGTTATTGGTGCAGTAAGAAAGGGAGTTTCAGATGGCAAAAAGAATCTCGTCAGAGTTCCTTTAACTACAAATAATTCAATACCAACTTTATCTAAAGGTAGAGATGGTGCTGCTAATGTCCTTATTAGGCCAGCCGCTCCAGGTACAGGTGTAATAGCGGGTGGTTCAATTAGAACAGTTTTAGAATTAGCTGGTATAAAAAATGTCTTAGCAAAAAGATTGGGTAGTAAAACACCTTTAAATAATGCAAGAGCTGCTATGGTAGCTCTATCTCAATTAAGAACACACAAATCTGCCTCAAGGGAGAGAGGAATCTCACTTGAACAGCTCTATTCTTAAAAATTATGACTTCAACATTAAATACACTTAAATCAAACTCTGGTTCCAGAAAGAAAAAATTAAGAAAGGGTAGAGGCATTGCTGCGGGACAGGGCGCTTCATGTGGTTTTGGAATGAGAGGACAAAAGTCACGTTCTGGAAGACCGACACGTCCAGGTTTTGAAGGTGGACAAATGCCTTTGTATAGGAGAGTTCCAAAATTAAAGCACTTTGAAATAATCAATCAAAAGAACTTTTCGATAATAAATTTAGATAAATTAAATGATTTCAAAGATAATGATACTGTTAACTTGGATTCATTAGTTAAAAAAGGATTGATTTTTAAGCCAAAATTTCCTTTAAAAATTCTTGGTAATGGACAAGTTAATTTAAAACTAACAGTCCAAGCTCACGCATTTACAAAAGTTGCAAAACAAAAAATTGAGGATGCAGGTGGATCTTGTGAGCTTATAAATAATAAATAAATTTACTCAAGAATTTAGTTAAGCTTCAAAATGTTTGTCAACAAAAGTAGAAATCCTAGCGCTTCTGAAATACTCTCTCAATTATTTTTAAATAAAGAACTAAGGAGCAGAGTTTTAACAACTTTTGGTCTTCTTCTACTAGTACGACTTGGCATTTATATCCCCATGCCAGGTATTGATAGGGTTGCTTTCAAAAGTTTTATAGATCAAGGTGGCCAATTAATAGGCTTTTTAGATATTTTTACTGGCGGAGGAATCTCAACCCTAGGAATATTCGCATTAGGTATACTTCCTTTTATTAATGCATCAATTATTATTCAGCTTCTTACAGCTTCATTGCCTATCCTTGAAGATTTGCAAAAAAATGAGGGAGAAGCAGGTAGAAGAAAAATTGCTCAAATAACTAGATACGTTGCCTTAGGATGGGGGTTTTTGCAGAGTATTATTTTCTCTTTAATTCTTAGACAATATGCAATTCAGGGGATAAGTGAAACTACATTTGTCTTGCAAACCTCTATCGCCTTAGTTACTGGCTCAATGTTAGTGATGTGGTTTAGTGAAATTATTACAGAGAAAGGTATAGGGCAAGGAGCTTCATTGGTAATTTTTTTGAATATTGTTTCGACGTTGCCAAAGGCTCTAAGTTCAACTATTGAAAAAGCTCAAACTGGTGATCGAGGGGATGTTTTAGGTATAGCAGTTTTACTTGGAGTCTTTTTACTTACAATTGTTGGGATAATTTTTGTCCAAGAGGGAGCGAGACGCATTCCTATAGTTAGTGCAAAAAGGCAAATAGGAAATGCAACATTACTTCCTACAAGGCAAAGTTATTTACCCTTAAAATTAAATGCCGGAGGTGTCATGCCTATTATCTTTGCGTCGGCATTAATTTTTTTACCAATAACTATTGCAAATGTGACAGGAAACCCAGTTTTAATAAAATTAGCAAGTAGTTTAAATCCTGGATCTTCAAATCCATGGCCATATGCTCTCACATTCTTTTCATTGATTTTGGGATTTTCCTATTTTTATGCATCTCTTACAATTAATCCAGTTGATGTGGCATCAAACTTAAAGAAAGGAGGAGTAGCAATTCCGGGAGTTAGACCTGGAACTAATACTGCAAATTACTTATCAGGGATACAAAATAGGTTGACATTATTAGGAGGCTTGTTTCTAGGATCAGTGGCTATAATCCCAGCTGCAGTAGAAAGAGCGACAAATGTCCAGACTTTTCAAGGTTTAGGAGCAACCTCCCTACTTATTCTTGTGGGAGTTGCTATTGATACTGCTAAGCAAATCCAAACTTATGTTATTTCTCAAAGGTATGAGGGATTAATTAACAATTAATGAAGAAACATTTACTATTTTTAGGAGCTCCAGGAGCAGGGAAAGGAACTCAGGCAGAATTATTAAGTCAAAACAATTCTTATTTGCACCTTTCTACAGGTGAATTATTAAGAAAAGAAATTGAAATAAATACTATCCTTGGTAGACAAGTAAAGGATATTATTAATAGTGGAGAACTTGTTAGTGATGAACTTGTATTAAAAATAGTAAGGCAAAATTTAGATAGGGATCATAATAAAAAAGGTTGGATTTTAGATGGCTACCCAAGAAATTTATCTCAAGCAAATTCATTGAATGAGGTTTTAAATGAAATAAATCAACCTTTAGAAGTAGTTTTTTACTTAGATATTCCAGAAGAAGTTCTAATTAAGCGTTTACTTTTAAGAGGTAGAAAAGACGATACTGAAGAGACTATTAGAACTAGAGTTGACATTTATAAAAAAACTACAGAACCATTAATTCAATATTTTAAAGATCTTTCATTGCTTGAATATATTGATGCTGATAGAGATTTAAAAACTATTTCATCTGATATCAAACAAAAAATGGCTGGATGATGATGTAGAATATAGTATTAACGTTTATTCGTAAAACCCCTATGAAGGTCAGATCTTCAGTCAAAAAAATAAGTCCTGACGATCAGATCGTGAGGAGAAGAGGTAAAATCTATGTTATTAACAAGAAAAGACCTCGTAATAAACAGCGTCAGGGTTAAATTCTAACCCCTTTAATTCAAACTTTTACTTACTCAAAAAACGTGGCCAGGATTGCAGGAATTGACATACCTCGTGAAAAGCGAGTTGAAATTGCACTTACATACGTATATGGAATTGGTTTAACAAGATCAAAGCTAATTCTTTCTAACACTGGTGTAAACCCAGATACTCGTGTCAAAGATCTTTCAGATTCAGATGTGCAAAAACTTAGAGGTGCTACAGAGGAGTTCACTTTAGAAGGAGATTTGAGAAGAAAAGAGGGAATGGCCTTAAAACGCTTGCAAGATATTGGTTGTGTTAGGGGAAGAAGACATAGAATGAGTCTTCCAGTAAGAGGCCAAAGAACTAGAACTAATGCACGAACAAGAAGGGGTTCAAGAAAAACAGTAGCGGGTAGAAAAAAATAATTAATTAAATCTATTCACAAATTCAGCTATTAAATTAAAAAATCATGGCAGCTACAGTAAAAAAAACAGGTTCAAAGAAATCCAAACGTAATGTACCCAATGGCGTGGTACATATCCAAAGCACATTTAATAATACTATTGTTTCAATTACTGATACCTCTGGCCATGTAATTTCTTGGTCTTCTGCAGGAGCGACTGGATTTAAAGGCGCTCGGAAAGGTACGCCATTTGCCGCACAAACAGCAGCCGAAGCTGCAGCTAGAAGAGCACTTGATCAAGGTATGAGACAAATAGAAGTATTAGTTAGAGGACCAGGCTCAGGTAGGGAAACGGCCATAAGAGCTTTACAAGTGGCCGGTTTAGAAATAACTCTAATAAGAGATGTAACTCCATTACCTCATAATGGATGTAGAAGACCTAAACGAAGACGCGTTTAGTTCTTAACCATTCTCCACCCCCCCCCCAAAAAAAAACTTTTAACCTTATTTTTTCCGTGTTGCAATACCAGATTGACAGAATCGACCATCAAATAGCAGATGATCGCTCCCAAATAGGAACTTTTTTAATTGGCCCTCTAGAAAGGGGACAAGCTACAACTTTGGGTAATTCGCTTAGGAGAGTCCTTATGGGAGGACTTGAAGGAAGTGCAGTTACTGCAGTTAGAATAGCAGGAATCAACCACGAATATGCCACTATTCCTGGAGTTAGAGAAGACGTTTTAGATATTCTTCTCAATTGTAAGCAATTATCAATTAATAGTTCTAATCCAGATCTCGAAATTGGTAGGCTAGTGGCGAGCGGACCAATGGAGGTTAAGGCAAATGATATTCAATTTTCATCACAAGTTGAAATTGTTGATGGTGAAAAACCGATTGCAACTATTCAGGATGGTCATAACTTAGAATTAGAAATTCATGTTGAAAGAGGTGTGGGATATAGACCCGTCGATCGTAAGAATGAAGAGACAACTGCTATTGATTTACTCCAAATAGATGCTGTATTTATGCCGGTGAAGAGAGTTAATTTTACGATTGATGAAACTGCTGTAGCAGAGGGTGGAACAGGTAGAGAGAGATTAACAATGGAAGTAGTAACAGATGGCTCAACTAGTCCTGATGATGCTATTGCTGAAGCCGCAAACCAATTAATAGAACTCTTTCAACCACTGGCTACTGTTACAATGGTAGAGGAAATTCCTGAAGAACCAGAACCATCACCTGAAGCTCAAATTCCTTTAGAGGAACTAAACTTGTCCGTGAGAGCTTATAATTGTTTAAAAAGAGCTCAAGTAAACTCAGTATCGGATTTAATGGGCTTTAGCTATGAAGATCTTCTTGAAATTAAGAACTTTGGCTCGAAATCTGCAGACGAAGTTATTGAAGCTCTTGAGCGCATAGGAATTTCTATTCCACAAAGCAGAACCTCCGCATAACAATTTTTAAGATCATGAGACACCAACTTAGAATCCCATTATTGAGTAAACCTGCTGACCAAAGGAAAGCACTTTTAAGAGGTTTGACTACACAATTAATTAAGGAAGGTAGGGTAACAACAACAAAAGCTAGGGCAAAAGCTTTAAGAAACGAAGCTGAAAGAATGATCTCTCTTGCTAAAGAGGGTAGTTTGGCTTCTAGGAGGAGGGCTATTGGATATATCTATGATAAAAAATTAGTACATTCATTATTTGAGAAAGCAAAGGAAAGATATGGAGACAGAAAAGGTGGTTATACTCGTATAGTTAGAACCGTCTCAAGAAAGGGTGACAACGCTCAAATGGCTATAATTGAGCTTGTCTAATTTAGCTAAATAAAGCGGCAAATATTAGAAAATAGAACTTTTGAAAAGGGTAGCTTTAGTAGTCCAATATGATGGATCTAATTATTCAGGTTGGCAAAGACAAAAAAATGCAACCACAGTCCAGGAAATAATAGAGAGCGCTCTTTTTAAAATTACTCATCAAGTAATAAACACTTTTGCAGCAGGTAGAACTGATGCGGGGGTTCATGCATCGGGTCAAGTAGTTCACTTTGATATTGATCATGTTATTCCAGGGAATAGATATTCAGATGTGCTAAATAGTCTTTTACCTTCAACTATTAGAGTCTTGGAATCGGTTGAGGTTAAAGATAGTTTTCATGCATGCTATTCAGCAATATATAGACATTATCGATATGTAATCAACAACAGCAAATTCCCTAACTTGTTCATTAATAATTGGACATGGCATAGGTACCAAAAAGTGCTAGATGAAGTTTTAATGTCAAATGCATCAAAGAGAATGGAAGGAGAACATGATTTTTTTGCTTTTCAGAAAAGTGGAAGCAACAGGAAAAACTCTATTACACATATAAAAAATATAGATATAAAAAGAGTAGAGGATTTGATTTTAGTTGATATTAAAGCTACTGGCTTTCTCTATGGTATGGTCCGTTTAATTGTTGGACAACTAGTGTTAGTTGGAGAAAAAAAAATATCGCAAGAACTTTTTACAGATAGATGGTTAAATAAAAAGAAAAATGATGTTAAAGAATCTGCTCCAGCTAAGGGTTTATGTTTTGTAAATGCTGTTTATGAAGAAAATGTTTTTAAAAAGATCAATAAAAACGATTTTTTCCCAGTATTTTTAATTAAGGGTTTTTCTTAAGTAATTTGATTTAAGAAAATTATTTGTTTAAAAAATTCCAAATTATTGTTTAATACTCCTCCAATAAGGTAGAATTTAGAACTAACTTTAAATTTATTTGCATAAATTTGGTAAATGAATAAAACAATTACTCCGTCTTTAGAAACTATTGAAAGAAATTGGTTTTTAGTAGACGCAAAAGATAAGACACTAGGGAGACTGGCTACAGTAATTGCTACTGTATTAAGAGGAAAAAATAAACCAACATTTACTCCTCATTTAGATACTGGTGATTTTGTAATTGTTGTAAATGCCGAAAAAGTTGAAGTAACTGGTAAAAAAGCATCCCAAAAGTTATATAGAAGACATTCTGGTAGACCAGGAGGAATGAAAATTGAAAAATTTGAGTCTCTTCAAGAAAGAATTCCTGAAAGAATCATCGAGCAAGCTGTTAAAGGTATGCTGCCACATAACTCTTTAGGAAGACAGCAATTTAAAAAACTAAAAGTTTATAAAGGTGTTGATCATCCACATGCTGCCCAGAATCCTGTATTATTGAATAGTTAATTTATCAAAATGAATAGTCAAATAAAAAACAAAGCTGTTTATTGGGGAACTGGAAGAAGGAAAACATCAGTTGCTAGAGTTCGCTTGATTCCGGGAAATGGACAAATTAAAATAAATGGCCGTTCTGGTGATGATTACTTAAACTTCAATCCTCTCCACTTAAATTCAATAAAAGCACCTTTGCAAACGTTAGGCCTTGAGAATTCTTATGATATCTTGGTAAACGTTTTTGGTGGAGGTTTGACAGGGCAAGCAGATGCTATTAAGCAAGGAGCGGCAAGAGCACTTTGCGAATTATCTCCTGATAATAGAAAACCACTAAAAACTGAAGGACATCTCAGTAGAGATCCTAGAGCAAAGGAAAGAAGAAAATATGGTCTTAAGAAAGCAAGAAAAGCTCCACAATTCTCTAAACGTTAAAGGAATTTTAATTATGCCAAAATCAGAAATTCACCCAAAATGGTATCCAGATGCAAAAGTTATTTGTAATGGAGAAGTTGTAATGACTACAAGCTCAACTCAGCCTGAATTACATGTTGATGTATGGAGTGGTAATCATCCTTTCTTCACTGGAACTCAGAAAATTCTTGATACAGAAGGTAGAGTTGATAGGTTTATGAAAAAATATGGAATGGGTTCAGCTAATTCAGCTACATCAAAAGAGCAAAAAGAAGAAAAAGATTCTAATAAATAGAATTTTCAAAAATTAAGCATAATTTCAATTGGAATACTCAACACTAATTGCAAGGTTGAAAACTGCTTCAGAAAGTTTTGAAAATTTGGAAGTGCAGCTTGCAGATCCAGACATAGCCAATGATCCTAAAAAATTAGAATCTATAGCAAGAGAAAGATCAAAATTGGAACCTTTGGTGGTTGATTTTAATAAGTTGCTTGATACTGATAAGGAAATTGAAGATTCAAAAAATCTACTTAAAGATAATAGAAATGATAAAGAGATGGAATCTTTGATAAATGAAGAGTTAACTAATCTAGAGGAATGTAAGAATGAACTAATACAAAAAACCACAATCGCCTTATTACCTAAAGATCCAAGAGATGAGAGAAGTGTAATGTTAGAAATCAGGGCCGGTGCTGGAGGTAACGAGGCTTGTATTTGGGCAGGTGACTTAGCAAGAATGTATGAAAGATATGGACAAAAAATTGGATGGTCTGTAAAACCTGTCAGTGCTTCCGAGTCAGATATGGGGGGATTCAAAGAGTTAGTTATCTCCGTTAAGGGAGATTCTGTATATAGTCAACTTAAATTCGAGGCTGGTGTACACAGAGTTCAAAGAGTTCCAGCTACTGAGTCTCAAGGAAGAGTTCACACCTCTACAGCTACAGTTGCGGTAATGCCTGAGGCTGATCCTGTTGAGGTTAAGATTGATCCAACCGATTTAGAGGTTGGTACGGCGAGATCAGGAGGTGCAGGCGGACAAAATGTTAATAAGGTAGAGACTGCTATTGATCTTCTCCACAAGCCAACAGGAATAAGAGTGTTTTGTACTCAAGAAAGATCACAATTGCAAAATCGTGAAAGAGCAATGGAAATTTTAAGAGCTAAATTATATGAAATTCAATTAAAAGAAGCTAATGCCAAAGAGAGATCACAAAGGCTTTCACAGGTTGGAACAGGTGATAGGAGTGAAAAAATTAGAACTTATAATTTTAAAGATAACAGAACAACTGATCATAGATTAGGTTCCAATTTTTCACTAGAACCAATTCTCGCTGGTCAATTGGATGAAGTAATTGATGCATGTATAGCTCAAGAACAAAAAAGGATGATGGAAGATTTTAATAACGAAGTTAATTAAGATTTTATTTTTATTAGATTGAAATCCCTATTACGTATTTACTCCATTCTTTATGTCTGCCAGAGTCAATTTGTCTTGTAGCCTCAAAATTGAGATTACTTAGTGGACGGTAAGGCTTTCGTTTTAAAGGCATTTTTGCCTCTTCTGGGGTACGGTTGCCTTTTTGTACATTACATTTTAAACAAGCTGTAGTAACATTTTCCCAGTTATCAGTCCCACCTCTGCTTCTCGGTAAAACATGATCTATTGATAAGTCACCACCCCTATAATTACAGTATTGGCAAGAATTATTATCTCTTAGAAGAATATTTTTTCTTGTTAAAGAAACCTCTCTAAAAGGCACCTTGACATAGTAACGAAGTCTTATAACTGTAGGCAATTTTCTTCCGCAATGTATTGAATATGATTTATCTTCCTCTAAGCTTTCTGCTTTACCTTTGATCATCAAAATAACAGCTCTTCGCCAAGAAGTGATGTTTAAAGGTTCATAAGATGCATTTAAAACTAGAGTCTGGCCCATGCCAAAATACAATTTACATGTCATGCTAACTGTATATTTCAATTGGCGCATATATTTGTGCAAAATTAATGCAAATTCGGCAAACAAATCAGGGATTTAATTTTGATAAATATTCAACTTTTGAAAAAGATATAGATCCAAAACAAAGAGCATGGATTGAAGTTAAAGGTAAAGCAATAGAAACAAATGTAAGGCAGTTAAGATCAAAATTAAGTAAAAATTGTCAATTTATGGCAGTTGTTAAAGCAGATGGATACGGACATGATGCAAAAGTAGTATCTGATTATGCTATCAAAGGTGGAGCTTCGCAATTAGGAGTTGCCACTCTAAAAGAAGGGATTAGGCTTCGTTCTTCTGGAGTTAAAAAACCAATTCTTATTCTCGGAAATTTATATACGAAAAGAGATTTAATAATTTCATTAAAAAATAATCTTATGCCAACTATCAGTAGTCTAAGAGAGTGTTTGATTTGCAATAATATTGGGAAGCACTTTGGGTTGAAATTTTCTTTACATCTTAAGGTTGATACTGGAATGTCAAGATTAGGATTTGAATTTAATAAATTTGTTGAGCAATTTGAAAAGATAAAATCTTTTGAAAACATTTCAATAGAAGGAATATATAGTCATTTGTCATCTGCAGATGAACCGAACTCATTAGATCCTAAAAGCATTACACAATTACAAAGATATAAGTTTCATCAATTATTAAAGCAAATTAACTTTGAAAGTAATTGCGGTATCAAGATTCATTTGGCAAATTCTGCGGGCATGCTTCTTAATAAAGATTTCCATTTTAATATGGTACGTGTTGGGCTTTCTATGTATGGCTATAGTCCTCTTGCAAAAATAGATAAAAATTTATCGCTTAAACCAGCTTTATTTTTGAAGGTTAAAGTAGCTTTTATAAGAATTATTGATCAAGGGGTAAGAGTAAGTTATGGAGGGAAATTTGTAAGTAGTAGAGAAACTAAGTTGGCTGTATTAAGTATTGGTTATGCAGATGGAGTCCCAAGAAATCTCTCAGGCAAGATAAATGTTATTCATAATAATCAACTTTATCCCCAAGTAGGATCAATAACTATGGATCAAATGATGGTGGACATAACATGTTCAAATGAAATTAAAGTTGGTAGTACGATGATATTACTAGGATCTGATGGTGACAAAACAATTTCCCCTGTTGATTGGGCAAAAGAATCTAACACTATTCCATGGGAAATTCTTTGTTCTTTTAAAAATAGATTGCCGAGAGTTAAAGTTGATTAGACATTTCGATTAAATAAATAATTTTGAATGTTTGCAAAAAAATTGATAATGTATAAGAACTGGAGAGGTGGCTGAGTGGTTGAAAGCGGCTCCCTGCTAAGGAGTTACAGGAGGTAACTTTTGTCGAGGGTTCGAATCCCTCCCTCTCCGTATTTTATTAGTGTCAGATAACGTCAGAAAGGGTCAAAATAATTGGACTTAAAAGAATTAGAGCAATTTTTGATTTATTTTTTATAGGTTAGATTTTTAATCCAAACCCAAATTTGTTGTCGGAAATGTTGTCGTAAAAAAAATTTGCACACAAAACCCTACTACAGAAGCAGTAGTGGGGTGTCCAGATTTAATTGCAAAAGTTCGATATGTAGATTTCCAAAAAAGATCTCACATAGTTGAAGAGCAAATTGCTATGCGTTATAAAAGAATTGAGAACTTAAGTGATCATCTACAAAGCAATTTTCACAAATAAGAATGTCATTATTTAATAAATCCTCGATTAAAGATTTCATACTCTCAAGCAAAGAGGCATATCAAAAGGAACTCAAGAGCAAAGGTATGGGTTCACAAATAGGAAAGTCATTATTTAATAAATCCTCGATTAAAGATTTCATCCTCTCAACCAAAGAGGCATATCAAAAGGAACTCAAGAACAAAGGTATGGGTTCACAAATAGGAAAGTAATTAGATTTCCTCCTTATAGAATGGTTCAACTGTTGTCGGAAATATTTTGTTTTCTCCATCTTCTATATGACAATCCTTGCCATACTTAGCCATAGAGGTCTTCGCATAATCCCTCCCTCTCCGTAATCAATTAAGAAATTTTTTTTAATTTTTATTTTTTAAAATAGGTCAAAATTAATATCATTTAGGTCATTTATAGAATTTAAAATCAAGTCAGCCCCAGCATTTAGTAGGTTTGTTTCGTATAAATTACGTTCTTTCAATCGAGACTTTAAATGTAAATGAGGGGGGGCTACTCCAATACTTATGAATTTTTGAGATGGTATTTCCTTTCTAGCGTTGATAACTGTATTTATATCTGCAATAGTGTCTCCTACATATGCAATGGGAATATTTGATGGGCCAAGTTTATCTCCAAGAAGCTTTTTTGATAATTTTATAAAACCTTTAGGGTCAGGCTTGTCAGGAGCGTCTCCCATAGATATTAATGGAGGTGATTTTAGTCCAAGTCTTTTTTCTAAAACAAATTTTGCAGAAGCAGACTCTGCACCACTTACAAAACCCCAAATTATTCCATTTTTTTGTAATAAATCAAAAAACTTTTTATCAACTAACAACTCTTCATTTGTTATGAATCCAGACCAATACTTACTATCTTTATTAGGATCGCCCCCAAAGTAAAACTCTTCAAAACATTTAACTATTTCTTCTCTTGAAGGGATTTCAAGATTTAAGTTATCTTTTTTTATGCATCTTTTTATAAGCTCTAAACTTAAATCCCAGTCATTATTCCAGATCCCTTCATTTTTTGCTCTATCAATATCTATATAACTTGGCTTCCATCCAGAAAATTTGTAAACTGTTTTTTTTAGTGAAAGCCTGTAACTATTCTCTACGCTACGTATTACACCATCTATGTCAAATAAAATTAAACCAATATTTTTCAATGAACTTTTTAGTGCTTTTTATAAAAGATTAGTATTCTTATTAGAAAAAAGCAAAGAAAATTTTCTTGATCAATAAAGAATTATCTCATCTTATTTTTGTAAATATCCTCTGGGAGTAAGAAATATTTCATCTGTCAACTTAGTTTGAGAATTACCAATAATAATTATTGATAACATATCAATTTCTTTAAGAGGAATGCTGTTTAAAGTAAAAAATTTTTTAGATTGATTTTCTCTTCCTACTTGTCTAGCTATTAAAACGGGAGTATCCCCTTTCCTAGATTTTAAACACATATCAATTGCACTTTTTAACTGCCAATTTCTTTCAATTGATTGGGGATTAAACAAAGCTATTACAAAGTCACCTAAAAGAGCTCCTTTAATTCTTTTTTCTATTAAAGACCAAGGTGTTAACTTGTCACTTAAGCTTATTGAACAAAAGTCATTCATTAGTGGCGCCCCACTAAGCGCAGCCGCCAATTGCACACTACTTATACCAGGATGAACTTCAAAGTAAGGCCTATATTCTTTTTTGATTTTTTGAAGTAATTCTAAAAGTAAACCAGCCATGCCATAAAAGCCAGATTCTCCTGAGGAAATTAAAGCGACCTTTATTCCTTCTTCGGCAAGTTTTATTGCTTTGCTACATCTTTCTTTTTCCTCAGTAAGTTTACTTTCAATTAAAACTTGGTCACTCCTTTTTAATGGTTTAATTAAATCTAGATACATTTTGTATCCAATCCAAACAGTACATTTTGAAAGTGCTTTTCTTGCATGATTGGTTAGGAAGGATATATCTCCAGGTCCACTTCCAATAATATGGATTTCGCCATTTCTTGGATAATATTGATTTTTTGATTCTGCTATAGCGATAGTTACTGCGCCAGATTCACTTTTTGAAAAATCTTTATTTTTAAAAATTCTTTTTTCTTTTAATAATTTTGATTCTTCTCCTGCTGCGAGTAAACAAGAAGCTTCTGCTACAGAAGATGTTCCAATTTCATTTCGCACTACAATTGATGGATTTGGCACAATTATTTTTGAAAGGTCTTCTTTACAAAAAAACTTGATAGGCAAGTTCTTTTCTTCAGCAATTTCTAATATTCCTTTCTCATCTTTTTTAATATCAATAGTTGCAAATCCTGCAATTGAATGAGGTGATATATTACTTGACTCCAAAAAATTATTTAAAGCATTTGCTATTAATTCTTTGCTGGTATTTCTCTCACAACCTATGCCAATCCATAATATGGGTGGATGCCAAGTTTTTTCATGATTTTCAAATATACTCACATGAAATGTTGAATCTGGTTTTTCAGTTTCTTTGTCACATATTTGATTAATACTCTCTCCTGATTCTGAAGTTTTCCATAAACTATTACCCGATAATTGTTTGCAAAATATTTCTTCTTTCTTAGCTTGTTTGATTACTAGTTTTGACCAGTTCTGTATTGTCCCAGATCTTTTCCAGCCCCATTGATTGCCAAATGAATCAAGATTTAACAAGCTTTGATATTGTGAATTATTAGTTTCTATTATTTGGCCCCCAAATAAATTAGAAATTTGAAATGCGATATTTTGAGTATTTGACTGATGTGATCCAAGTAAAGGGACTATCTTAGAACATTTGTTATCTATTACTATCACGCCTGGATCTTGATCTTTAGAGGTTAAAAAAGAATTAATTAAGCGTATTGATGCACCAATTGAGCCTATGAAAATTATTAAATCTAGTTCCATCCATTGTTTCAGTAAAATTTCTTTAGGCTTTTGTACTTTTACAAGATCATTTTCTAATACATCATCTTTTGAACAGCTTGCAATATATATCTCTTTAACAAATTCGGTTTTTTTAAGTCTTTTTAAAATTTCTTTTGAATTACTAGATAGACCTATTGCGATTCCTTTCAAATCAGAAACTATTGTTTGTTATGTTGAAATTATATACTGTCAATGTCTTCAAAAATTTTTGTGTGAAATATAAAAAAAAATTTAAGAAATTTATATAAAATTTGGGTAAAAATACTCACAACTCTTGCATAGACAAGAATTTACAAAATATTCATATAGTAACAATCATTAGAACATTTGTTACGTTAATGCATAACGAAAGAATCTTTGCCTTATTATTTTTGAAACGAATATCTAAAGTTCCTAATGATTCATTTCTTGAACATTATTATTAAAAATAAGTCCAAGATTTAATCAACAGGCTTTAAGGTCAATTATTTTCGAGGTGCTAGATGACCATCAGCCCACCAGAAAGTGGAGAAAAAAACAAGAAAGTTTTGGAAGAGCCTGTAAAGGCGGATCCAAGACCTATTGATTTTGCCAAATTAGATAAGCCAGGTTTCTGGTCAACTAAATTATCTAAGGGTCCAAAAACTACAACTTGGATCTGGAATTTGCATGCTGATGCACATGATTTTGATGTGCATACAGGCGATGCTGAAGAAGCAACAAGAAAAATCTTTTCAGCTCACTTTGGACATCTTGCAATCATCTTTATATGGATGAGTGCTTCTTTTTTCCATGGAGCAAGATTCTCAAATTACACAGGTTGGTTAGCTGATCCAACTAATGTTAAACCAGGAGCTCAGCAAGTTTGGGCTGTTGTAGGCCAAGAGATGCTAAACGGTAATCTTGGTGCGGACTACAACGGTATCCAAATAAGCTCTGGAATTTTTCATATGTGGAGAGCTTGGGGCATTACTAACGAAAGTGAGTTAATGGCTCTAGCTATTGGTGCAGTAATAATGGCTGCGCTTATGCTTCATGGAGGTATTTACCATTATCATAAAGCGGCTCCAAAAATGGAATGGTTCCAAAATATTGAGTCAATGCTAAATCACCATATTGCAGGTTTGGTTGGGCTTGGATCATTAGCTTGGGCAGGACATTGTATTCATATAGGTGCGCCAACAGCTGCACTTCTTGATGCAATTGACGCTGGATCGCCTTTAGTTATTAATGGTAAAGAGATTGCAACTATTGCTGACATGCCAATGCCTCACCAGCTTTGCGATCCGCAAATAATTGGTCAGATTTTTCCTGGTTTAGCTAGTGGAGTTGGTAATTTCTTTAGTCTTAATTGGTTCGCTTTCTCAGATTTCTTAACTTTTAAAGGTGGTTTGAACCCTGTTACTGGAAGTTTATGGATGACTGATATTGCACATCATCATTTAGCTTTTGGTGTAATTGCCATTATTGGAGGTCATTTATATAGAACTAACTATGGAATTGGTTCAAGTATGAAAGAGATATTAGAAGCTCATCAAGGAGATCCAATATTATTCCCAGCTCCAAAAGGTCATCAAGGTCTTTTCGAGTTCATGGCTGAAAGTAGACACGCACAACTATCTGTAAACCTTGCATGTCTTGGATCTCTTAGCATCTTAATTTCTCATCATATGTATGCGATGCCTCCATATCCTTACATAGCTACGGACTATATGACTGTTCTGGGTTTATTCACACATCATATGTGGATAGGAGCTTTATTTATAGTTGGAGCTGGAGCTCATGCTGGCATAGCGATGGTTAGAGACTATGATCCAGCAAAACATATTGATAACGTTTTAGATAGGATTTTAAAAGCGCGAGATGCCTTAATTAGTCATCTTAACTGGGTTTGTATGTGGCTAGGTTTCCATAGTTTTGGACTTTATATTCATAACGATACTATGAGAGCTTTAGGTAGACCTCAGGACATGTTTAGTGATACTGCAATTCAGCTTCAACCAATATTTGCGCAATGGATTCAAAGTATTCAAGCTTCTGCCGTAGGTACTTCAATCTTAGCTGGTACTCCAGAGGGATTACCTCAAAAAGCTTTAAGTGAAGTTTTTAATGGAAGTTTAGTTGAAGTAGGTGGAAAAGTTGCAATAGCTCCAATTCAACTTGGAACTGCTGATTTGATGATCCATCATATTCATGCTTTCCAAATTCATGTAACCGTTTTAATACTTCTAAAAGGAGTACTTTACGCAAGAAGTTCAAGACTAATCCCTGATAAGGCATCTCTTGGATTTAGATTTCCTTGTGATGGACCTGGAAGAGGTGGTACATGTCAAGTTTCATCTTGGGATCATGTATTCTTAGCTCTTTTCTGGATGTATAACTGCATATCAATAGTTATATTCCACTTCTCTTGGAAAATGCAAAGTGATGTTTGGGGACTAACTGGAGGAAACTTCTCACAAAGTGCTATTACTATTAATGGTTGGTTAAGAGATTTCCTATGGGCTCAATCATCTCAGGTTCTTACAAGTTATGGTGAAGCTATTAGCATGTATGGATTGATGTTCCTAGGAGCTCACTTCGTATGGGCATTTAGTTTGATGTTCCTATTTAGTGGAAGAGGTTATTGGCAAGAATTATTCGAATCAATAGTCTGGGCGCATAACAAGCTTAAAGTTGCCCCAACGATACAACCGAGAGCACTTTCAATCACTCAAGGTAGAGCCGTTGGTGTAGCTCACTTTCTTCTAGGAGGTATAGCAACTACTTGGGCTTTCTTCCACGCTCGCCTTTTCGGGTTGGGCTAATTATCTGAACTTCACCTTTTTAATTCAATGGCAACAAAATTTCCATCATTTAACCAGGGTCTAGCTCAGGACCCGACAACCCGCCGAATATGGTACGGAATAGCAACAGCTCATGACTTCGAAAGTCATGATGGAATGACAGAAGAGAAGCTTTATCAGAAGCTTTTCTCTACACATTTTGGTCATCTTGCAATTATTGCACTATGGGTAGCTGGTAACCTATTCCATGTAGCTTGGCAGGGTAACTTTGAGCAATTTGTACTTGATCCAACTCATGTCCGTCCAATTGCACATGCAATTTGGGATCCTCATTTCGGAACAGGCATAACAGAAGCAATGACACAAGCTGGAGCTAATGGTCCAGTTAACATTGCTTACTCAGGCCTTTACCATTGGTGGTACACCATCGGTATGAGAACTAACGAGCAACTTTTCCAAGCTTCAATATTTATGAGCATTTTAGCTTGTTGGGTTTTATTTGGTGGTTGGTTACATTTACAGCCTAAATTCAGACCTACACTTGCTTGGTTCAAAAATGCTGAAGCACAGTTAAACCATCATTTATCTGTTTTATTTGGTTTTAGTAGTATTGCTTGGACAGGACATTTGGTTCATGTTGCAATCCCTGAGTCTAGAGGTCAGCATGTTGGTTGGGACAATTGGTTAACAGTTCTTCCACATCCTGCAGGATTGGCTCCCTTCTTTACTTTAAATTGGGGTGCTTATGCGCAAAATCCAGATTCATTAGATGCTGTATTTGGTTCAACTCAAGGAGCAGGAACAGCTATCTTTACTTTCTTAGGTGGTCTTCATCCTCAAAGTGAATCTTTATGGTTAACTGATATTGCACATCATCATATTGCTATAGGGTGTGTACTAATTATTGGTGGTCATATGTATAGGAATACATTTGGTATAGGTCACACTTTAAAAGAAATAACTGAAGCACATAACACTAGACATCCTAATGATCCCCATAAAGGTTCCTTTGGTATTAGTCACGATGGAATTTATGAGACAGTAAATAACTCACTACACTTTCAATTAGGTTTAGCTTTAGCATCTCTTGGTGTTGCGACTTCTCTAGTTGCTCAACATATGGGAGCTCTTCCTTCATATGCTTTTATTGCTAGAGATTACACTACACAGTCAGCTCTATATACTCACCATCAATACATAGCAATGTTTTTAATGGTTGGAGCTTTTGCTCATGGAGCTATTTTCTTTGTACGTGATTATGATCCAGAATTAAATAAAGATAATGTTTTAGCCAGAGTTTTAGGAACTAAAGAAGCACTAATAAGTCACTTGAGTTGGGTAACAATGTTACTTGGATTCCATACTCTTGGAATTTATGTTCATAATGATGTAGTTGTAGCTTTTGGAAATCCAGAAAAACAAATTCTAATTGAACCTGTATTCGCTCAGTTTGTTCAGGCTGCCCAAGGTAAAATGATGTATGGCTTCGATGCTTTATTATCTGATCCTACGAGTTCTGCAACTATAGCTGCAAATTCTATGCCAGGAAATCACTATTGGATGGATCTAATCAATAGACAAGATGCTCTAAGTTCTTTCTTACCTATTGGACCAGCAGATTTCTTAGTACATCACGCTATCGCACTTGGACTTCATACAACAGCACTAATACTTATTAAAGGAGCATTAGATGCTAGAGGGACAAAATTAATTCCTGATAAAAAGGACTTAGGTTATGCTTTCCCTTGCGATGGTCCAGGACGTGGAGGTACTTGTGATAGTTCTTCATGGGATGCTATGTACTTAGCAATGTTCTGGGCATTAAATCTCTTGGCATGGGTCACTTTCTACTGGCATTGGAAGCACCTAACAATTTGGCAAGGTAATATGGCTCAATTTAATGAATCAGGTACCTACTTAATGGGTTGGTTTAGAGATTATCTATGGCTTAATTCCTCACAGTTAATAAATGGATATAATCCATTTGGGGTCAACTCCTTATCACCTTGGGCTTGGATGTTCCTCTTTGGCCATCTGGTTTGGGCTACTGGATTTATGTTCTTAATTTCATGGCGTGGTTATTGGCAAGAATTAATCGAAACATTAGTTTGGGCGCACCAGCGCACACCAATCGCTAACCTTGTTGGATGGAGAGATAAGCCAGTTGCACTTTCAATTGTTCAGGCAAGATTAGTAGGATTAGCTCATTTCACGATTGGAAACATACTTACATTTGGTGCCTTTGTAATTGCATCAACTTCAGGTAAGTTTGGTTAAAATTCCTTTAAATAATACAAATCACCACAAATGTGGTGATTTTTTTTTGTTTATTTTCTTGTTCTAAATTAAGTTAAAATTATAGAATTATTATTTAATAAATATGGCAGATGCAGAGCAATTAATTTCTATTATTATTCCTGTTTTCAATGAAAGTGAGAGTATTGGTTTTTTATTGGATGAAGTTATAAGTGTAATGGCAACTAATAAATTAAATTTTGAATTAATTGTTGTAAATGATGGTTCTCAAGACAACACTCAAAGAGTATTAGAAGAACTAACTCTAAAAATTAAAGAATTATCAGTTATTTCTCTTCGCAAAAATTATGGACAAACTGCAGCAATGGCTGCAGGTTTTGATAATTCTAATGGTGATATTGTCCTTACTTTAGATGGTGACTTACAAAATGATCCAAATGATATTCCTAAATTGATTGCTGAAATTAATTTAGGCTACGATTTGATATGTGGATGGAGGTTTGATAGAAAAGATAAATTACTTAATAGGAAGATTCCATCAAAAATAGCAAATAAATTAATAGCTAAGGTAACAGGTTTAAAGTTGCATGATTATGGATGTTCATTAAAAGCTTTTAAAAAAGAAATAATAGATGACATTAAGCTATATGGAGAACTTCACAGGTTTCTGCCAGTTTTGGCAAATATTGAAGGAGCAAGAATAAAGGAAATTAAAGTTAATCATAGAAGTAGGAAATATGGATCTAGTAAATATGGAATTGATAGAACTTTTAGAGTTTTAATGGATTTACTAACTGTTTGGTTTATGACCAAATTTTTGACAAGACCAATGTATGGATTTGGATTTGTAGGAATTGTAAGTATACTAATTAGCCTTGCAATGAGCTCTTATTTGATAGTTCTAAAAATAATGGGTGAAGATATTGGAAATCGTCCGATGCTTATGTTTTCATTAATATTGGGAATCGCTGGGGTTCAGTTATTTAGCTTTGGATTATTAAGTGAACTTTTAATAAGAACATATCATGAAAGTCAAGATAGACCAATTTATAGGGTCAGGAATATTCAAGGTATCAATAATAATAAAACTTTTACTTAAAGTTTCTAATTAAGTAAGCTGACCTTTCAACTATCTCTGGAGATGTATCTTTTAAACCTCTTCTAAGAATAGGCAATATTGATTTATCAGCTAATTTCTCTGCAATTTTTAAAGCTTTTAATTTATCGTCTTTATGGCTTTGAAAAAGTTTAAACATTGTATTTCTTAGAGCCTTTTTATCAAATTCTGAGTATATGGTATCTTCATGCTTGTAAGAAAAATTATTCTTTTTAGATATATTTTTATTATTATTTATAACTTTATTTGAAGATAAGTTTTTTAAATTTATTGCATTTTTAAACTGTCTTTTTTTAAAAATTAATAGTAAAAATACAATAAAAATAATGAGTAATATTGCGAAAAAATTTAACATGTAAAAAGTTAATAATTTTTATATCATCCAGTAATAAAATTAACACTATTTATCAGATAAATACTAAAGTGTTTAAAGATGTTAAACGAATTATGTCATCTGAATTTTCAAATCTTCTGCCTTCGGTCTTTGTCCCCATGATTGGATTGGTAGCACCTGCTGTTTTCATTGTTTTAATAGGCAGATTCATAACTGCTACTGAATAAAAATTAATTATCAAATTATCCTTTTTAAAAATGACCGATTCAAAAACACCATTAGGAGCCAATCCTAAATTTCCTGAAAAATATATAGATCAAAGTGTCTTGCCTACAGATATTGGTATCGCAGAACAATGGGCTGTTAAAACAGTTGCTGATCCGTTTGTTGGTAATTTGGCTACCCCAGTTAATAGTGGTTATTTTACCAAAGCTTTTATAAATAATTTACCTTTTTATAGAGAAGGAATTTCTCCAAATTTTAGAGGTTTAGAAACTGGAGCAGCTTTAGGTTATCTCTTATATGGTCCATTTACTATGACTGGTCCTTTAAGAAATTCTGATTTCGCATTAACCGCAGGATTACTTGCTGCTATAGGCGCGGTTCATATTTTGACAGCACTTTTAGTTCTTTATAACGCCCCAGGTAAAGCACCTAATGTGCAACCTCCTGATGCTACTGTTAATAACCCTCCTGCAGATTTATTTACTAGAGCAGGTTGGGCTGACTTTACCAGTGGATTTTGGCTAGGCGGCTGCGGTGGTGCAGTTTTTGCATGGCTTCTTGTAGGAACACTGCATTTGAACAGCATCATGCAACTAATTCAGAATATTTGGACTACTGGTTAATTTTAAAATTTAAAGAAGGTATTATATTTTTAATATAATTAAAAGACTGCTATCTAATAGTTCTATCCCATCTGTATCCTCTAATAACTTTTCCTGCAGAAATAAGCTTAGATTGATAATGTAATGAAATTGGGTGATTTGTCTCTTTTAAAGTATCTAATCCTATTCCATTTCTTCCAAACTCTTTCCCAGAGCTATGGTAATATAATCCATCTCCTTTGTAGATTCCAATGTGATCACATTGTTGTTTATTTCCGAAGAACAAGAGGTCTCCTGGCTCAAGTTTTCTGTTAAATTCTTTTAAAGAAAAAAGGTGCTTACAAAAACTTTTTATTTGATAAGAGTCTCTAGGAATATGAATATGATGCTTGAAGAAAGCTGTCTGTATTAACCCGGAACAATCAAAATTGGGGCCTAATGTACCTCCCCCAAAGATATTCATTAGTTAACTCAGATTGTTTTTGTATCCATTTTATAATTAAGGGAACTTTATCTTTTATAAAGAAGTGTTCATTTCTTAAATTCTCAGTTTTTTTTAATTCGCATTTCTCAATAATCAATCCATCTAAATTTATCCAACAGACGTAACCATCTTCATATAGTTGAACTAAAATCCTTGAAAATTTATGAGTACTTTGATGAATATCTGGGTAAATCAGTCTTAAAATTCTATTTTTACAAATTTCTGTCACTAACTTATTTTCTTTTTCATTTTGATATCCAGAAATATTAACTTTTAATTTCCACCAAATAGTCTTTGAAAAATTAGTTTGTTTAAATAGTGAGATAGGGTCTTTATAATTTTCCATAAAATGTCCTTCTACTATTTAAGTAAAGAGATGGGTCTAGCCTTAAATGATATTTTAGGGAGAGTATGCTCTTATAATAAAGATATTTTAAGAGAAGATATTGCCATAACTTGGATTAACTACAAAAGTGAAAATAAAAGCGTATTCAAAGGTTTTGGATGTGGTATTAATAATAAGAAAATGATATATCCTGCCAGCATAGTCAAGTTGGTTTATGGTCTCGCCGCATATTATTGGATTGAAAAAGGAAGTTTATTATTATCGGATGAGATTATAGATGCCGTGAGCAAAATGTTGACTTTCTCAAGTAATAATGCGACAAGCTTTTTAATTGATTTACTTACTGGAACCACAAGTGGACCATGTATTGAGGGAGAATTATGGGAAAATTGGAAATATCAAAGAAGTATAATAAATGATTGGCTGCATGATTTATATTGGGAGGAATTGATTGGTATAAATTGCTGTCAGAAGACCTGGGATGATGGACCATTTGGGCGTGAAAAAGAATTTTATGGATATGAAAATAAAAACAGGAATGCAATGACTACTGATTCAGCTGCAAGGGTTTTGGAGCAAATTATGATTCATATTGATTATCAGAAAAATGATTTAAATTTAAGAAGTTTTTTAAAAAGAAGTTTAAATAAAGTTGCTCTTAAAAACGATTCTCTTAATCAAATAGATGGTTTTTTAGGTGCAGGATTACCAGAAAGCATTAATCTTTGGAGTAAAGCAGGCTTAATGTCTGAAGTTAGACATGATTCTGCTTGGTGGATTAATAGTCAATCTCTACAAACTTTATTAGTCGTTTTTTGTAATGGAGAAAAATATTCCAAAGATTCTTCCCTCCTTCCTTTAATAGCAAAAGAAGTATATGAATTTAATAAGAGATATGTTTTTGAGGACTAAAGTGAATCGTCTAAGAAATTAGAATCTAATTTGTTAGTATAGGCTTCATAAGGTAGCATCATTACTTCTTCAAAATCTAAATCATTCATAATCCATTCTCTATATTCTGCTAACAAACTTTTTCTATCTTCATTATCTAATTCATAAATACGCAATGCTGTATCTTTTAAATTTTCTTTAATTAAGTTTTTAATTTCTTTATCCCTCATTTTATTTGAATTCTCCTTCCAAAATTACTCTCCTAATTGTTGACAATGCAATTCCTGTTTGTGCTCTTATTGATCGATATGAATATCCCTCATTGCGTAATCTGATTACTAGAGATTCTTTTAAAGGACTGATCTTTGGCCTTCCCCCTAGATTATTCCCAGATAATTTTCTACGTAATAGTTTTTTCTTTATTTATTTCCCCTAAACTGTTGTCTTCTAAATTATCTAATTCATATAAAATCTTAAAAATTGAAGAACTTGTTTTAGAGGAATCATAATCTGCAAAAAATCCAGTCAGAGTTCGCAAATTAATATCCTTATTAATGAGTTTATTTATTGTCATCAAACATTCTTTTTTATTTTTAAATGCTCGATCAAGCTTAGATATTATTAATTCGTCTCCTTTAGATAAGCAACTTATAGCTTTATTTAGTTGGGGTTTTATTTCTTCATCTAAACTTACAA
>QCLW01000012.1 GCA_003214235.1 Prochlorococcus sp. AG-418-F16 | reverse complement strand
CAAGCTAGCCTTATCTTTTCACCTTCACTAGTTGTGCAAGTATCTCCATCATAACAACTCTCAATAATTACATTTTTTTTGTTCGATTCGAGCTTATCACTTTGACTATTTTTGTTATGGCAGTGGTAACTGTTGTTCTTTTTGTCATTATGACAACCTTCAGAATTAAGTCTTCCTCCATGAGTAATAAAGATATCTTTGGACTTAGCAAACAAACCTGAAGTCGTAATTAGTAAAAGAATGAAGTTAAATATAATTATTTTTTTCATAAAAAAATTTATATTTCTATTAATTTAGTTTGTTTTAGAATTATTTTCATCAAGTTACTTAAATAAATAATCGCCGACAAATAAAGCGTTATTTGTCAGGACAACCTACGAAAAACTAAGCAGAAAATTAATTATAGTCTAAAAACCTAGTGCTTCACTAGGGCTGTTAAGTGCTTTGGGAGCACTAGCACTAGGTCGCAGGTTCTAATCCTGTCGCCCCGACTCTTAAAACCAATTTATACTAGAGAGTTTACCAGGCCCTCTTTTTTTATTGTGTACTATCTCAAATAAAAAGGGGCTCTAGGGGAGGCTTTAATATCTTCGAAGATCTTGAAAAGGTAATTAATTTATTCCTTATATATAATATTTTTTGAAACGTTACTAAGTAAGAAAAATGCTCTTCGCAAAAACTGGACAAGGTGTAGATATTTTTTCTCCAATAGGGATTTTGATTATTTTTATTGGAGTTGTTTTGACTGTTGGGTTTCCTGTCGCAATGATTAAGTTCGGTAGAAAGAGCTAGTAAGCATTTAATTCCGCAAGTGCTTCTTCTTTATCAAACAATTAATAATTAATTTTTTTATTTAATTTATTAACATTTAGCCCAATGAACAGCATCCAAATAATTGCAAAAATTATTGGTAAGAAAACGATAGCAAGTTTCATCATTTTTTTAAATCCTGTTATTTGCTAAAATAATAGCTTTTAAATAAATAACCAAGAATAGGTACTTTACCTAAAATTTGACGAAAGAGTTTAAATCTCTATTGCTTGGGGTTCTCCTTCAAGTCTTTCAATAGCAAAAAGCATAAATTCTTTAGTTATAGATTTAATTCTTTAGGTATTTTCCTTATATACCTAATACATATAGGACTAAATCCAATTTCAAATATATTATCTCAAAAACATTTGCATAATTTCTCACCTCTGGTAATTTTAGTGAACTTGAATAAGTTCAAATGCAAGATCAAAGAATTGAAAAAATAGCAGCTGTTTCAATAAACATAACTAAGGTGCTGGTAATAATTTATCTAGGCTTCGTTGAAGTATTTAAAATTGGCAAATTACTTAGAGAGAAGTTAGATGTTGAATTTGATATTTCTAGAAAATGGGCTTCACAAAATTATTCAATTCTAAAAAAACGACTTGAGGAACAAAAAATAGCGGGTGGTGTAGAAAATTAGTTATTTACAATTTTGAACTTTTTAAATGTAGAGGAATAGTAGCAGTTTCAGCATCCCAATTAATGAAGATCCTCTACGGCAACCCAATCTTATGTTTCAGTTAACTTTGGCATAGTGGGGTCTCTAAGTTCTATAAAAATCTTGTATGATCTTCGAAGATTATTCAATGGACAGTCTCAAACTCGTTACACTCTCTTCCTTTAGACAAAACTATAACTAGATTCTCAAGCAATTCTTAAAAATAACGCCCATTAATTTGGGAGCACAAGGTCGCAAGTTCGAATCCTGTCGTCCCTACTCTTATTATCCTAGTTATCGACAAGTTTCCCAGTCAGTCTTTTTTATTGGATGATTGTCTCATATTGAGAAAGGGGATCTGTAGGGGGATCTCAATCTTCGAAGATCCCCTCTAGGTGCTTACCATTTAGGTTCAGTTACTTGCCAACCTAATGTAATTAATTGTTGGTACTCCTTCCTAGCTTCATCTATTTTTATCTCTTTTCTTGTTTTCATAAGCGGTGGAGCTTCTCCACTTGATCCAACAACTATTCCACTATCAACAAACATATACTCAAAAAACTTATCTTTATTATTCTTATTCTTTATAAATCTTCTTACCTCAGTCCAGTTAGGACATATTAACCAAGCTTCTTCAGTAACCTTTCTAGAGTCTCTATCCATTAAAAAAATACTACTGAAATTTATTGAGTAATCGATTATAAATTACCAACAATACTAATACTCATCTCATACCAAGAATTGCATGGGATGGGTCATGATGGTTCTGCCAAAGCTCCTTAAAAAATTCTATAATTCAATTAAAGAATTGGATATGCTATCCAACCAAATAAGGTGTAGTTAATAATGACAGCCATAAATCCAATCATTGCAAGCCGACCATTAGTCCTTTCTGCAATAAACCAATAGCTATTTGGCCATTCAAAATTTTTTCCCAAATTGGAAATTTGATCTTCTGAAAGTGGGATATCATTAGGAGTATTGTCCTGATCAAGATAATAATTACTATCTGGGTAAAAGCTTTCGCTGGACATATTTTCTGATTTAAAATTAACCATTTTATTAAAAATTTAATTTAGATATCTTAAAAAGTTTTTTTTAATTATGTTGTTTTTAGTTCCTAAAACCACACTATATAATTTATTAACAATAGATTGAGAATATAGATTTAGACACAGGAGGTATTATGAAACTCATTACTTCTTTCACTATCCTTAATAAAAAACTTTCACGAAATAGATTTTACTAGATATTTAAAGAAGAAGAGAAGATTAGCGACTGAAAGATTGCACGATGATTACAGAAAAATGCACAAAACTCACCAATTTGCTTAATTAACTTGGAGGTTTGTTTTCAGGTCGATTATAGACTTTATTATTTTTTTTCTTTTTGACCTCTTATAAACAGCAAAAAATCCTAAAAGTACTAAAGGAATTAGTAAGCCCTCTAGAAATAAAGGGAAATTAATCATACACGGGAACTAATTGTAAGGCTCTTCTCTCAGCCTCCGTATAAAGAAAATACAAAAAATAACCTCTAGTAACTGTTATACAAGCGGTTAGAAATGCTGCAGCGATACATATAGGACAATTTGGAAATCCCATATTTAAAGTTTATTTTTGATTATATTGTTGAGAATCTAGAGCTATCAATAAGCAGAAATACTAAATAGTATTAAATAACTAGTATATAGTCACAAATATATATTCAAACAGTGAGATATAAAGGCAAGAAATAAGTACTAATTGTTTCTATTGAAATTATTGTGTTTTTTATTATTGGGTGCGTTTCTTTTCTCAGCCTCATCAACCCTTATCTCTCTTCCCATCCATTCAACATCTTGAAGATCATCAATAGCTAGTTTTTCAGAATTATGATCATTTAAATCTACAAAAGCAAAACCTCTTTTTCTTCCTGTTTCTCTATCAAGAGGTAAATAACATTTCTTTACTACTCCATAATTACTAAAAAGATGTTCAAGATCTTCAACCTCAGTTTCCCAAGATAAATTTCCAATAAAAATAGTCATTTCTTTGTTTTTTTTTGAAGGTATAAATAGTTGCTTTGGACTAGTGAACTTATCTCCAATCAAATGCTTCCATTATTCATACTCTAACTCTTTATTCGCTATGTAAAACGAGTAGAAGAAATTCAGATATATTACATCCCCATTGCTCTTCTTAGCTTTGCAGCTTCATCTAAACCTTCCATAATTGTAAACGTGGAATTTTCAGTTGCTTCTTTTCTTAACTTTGAAAGCTCTTTATATTCTTCAGATTCATAAGCTTCAACGGCTGTCCTCATTGATGGAAATTCACAAATAACTGCTAAATCGGCATCCTCGGTCCTCTCCTTCCCTTGAGGCTCTGAATCTTTTGCAAAGACCTGACCTCCAACCTCTTTTAGCCATGGGCCAACTTTATTTACATATTCATCAAATAAGTCCTGATTAATTATTTTTGCCGTTGATATCCAATAACCTTTAGCCCCTTTTTTATCCATTTATTTATCTTAGTATTTCAATTAGACTACATCATCTCATATTGATCGAATTTAGTTTTTAACTTTGCTGCTTTATGTATTAATCCAACTGCCTCTTTTCTTCCAGTGGCTTGTTCAGCCTTGCGCATTAAGTCAGCATATTTTTTGTTTAGTTTTTTCATAAGTTTATTTGTTTAGTTTGATATACACAGGCTTAATAAGTGATTGTCATTCTTTGCATTTGCTCTATTGGATAGATAAACACAACTTGTTTATAAGAAAGTATTTGACTCTTGCAGGTGGGATTCTTTTTCAAAAATTCTTTAGCTGGTCAATATTGCTTAGTCTTATCTCTACCTGAGATTAGTTAACAATAACACAATAACAAACATGGAAATTTGAAAAGTGCTTAACTCTCTAAATATCTGCAAATAAATTCAAAGTTCTCGTAGTCCATAGTTATTGTCTTAAAAATATCTGTTTCTATTCTTCTATTACCTAAATTCTGTAATTCAACTTTGATAGTGGGATGTTTTATTGAGTAAGAGGGAGTAAAACCGATGCGTTTTGCACGTTTATGCATATCTTTTTTAAGTCGAGGATCACAGCCACAAAACAAAATAGTTGGTCTAGAAGTATTGCCAATTGAAGCATCAGCAATTCTTTGTTCTAAATCTGCTGCAATATTTTCAAGAACTTTCATTTAATCTTCTGCATCTTCAAGTTCTCTTAGCAAACGAAAAGTTTTTGAAATAAAAGGTATGATTTATACTAACAAACTCACTACTGTTATCAAAGCGAGAAGAAAGCCCAAATAGCCAAGGATCCACCTGTCACATCTCCTTAATAGAAGCGATCAAGCCCAATTGGTGCCCAAACTCCAGAAAGGAAGAGTCTTGTTAAAGTTTGTTTTTCTTTTTTTCTCAACATAAATAAAAAATAGGATTTATTTACCTAAGTTTAGAACGAATGTAAATCAAAAAAAAGTTAAAAAAAGAATTAATAGCTATTAATAAAAAAAGGATATTAATGAACCTAAAAATTAATATAAATTTTTTAGAAAAATATTTAGCTAATTTTGCAAATGATATTGAATATAAAAGGATTACAAAAAAATTGAAAGAATATGATTTAATGGCGGACGTTGATGATCAAAGATCGCATCATTTTTGTTCTTAAATTTAAGTATATCGTCGAGAGTGAAAAACATCATTTCTTCGACCTCGTTAACATGAGGCACTAGGTTTTCAGGGGGGCTGAGATTATATATCTGGTATGTAGAAGCATCTATTTTGTACAAAATCCAGTCTCAAAAATTGCCACTAACTTGTTTATACTCTAGTTATGGCTTGATTTTATTGGTTATTCTCAAATGATCAAAGGAGTGCTTGGGGAACACTAGGTCGCAGGTTCGAATCCTGTCGCCCCGATTGACTTCTCACTATTCTCAAAAACGTTGCGGTCGAGGAATGGGCGAGGGTTTTTATAGCTTTAAAAAACTTTAGAAGCTATCTCGCCAGTTTTCATAATGAATATGCATCTATATAAATAATTTTTATATTCTTAAATTTCTTACACTTATTTAATGTTGGATTAAAATTAAAACCATAAATTTAACGCATTAATATTTGATTTTTGGAACTTGAAGCTTTTACACAAAAATTTCAATCCTACAGTGGATTAGTTTTAGTTTTTTTTATTGCGGTACACCTTGCAGGGGTTATTCTTATAGGAATTAATCCTGATGCTTTTGAAATATACGCGTCAAATTTACATTCAAGTGTATTTTTACCTTATTTTGAAATAGGACTTGCTATAACATTCATGATTCATATTTTTCTAACGATAAAAAAGGTCTTAAAAAATAGATTAAGTGGTAATAACGCAATATTAAAGACTAGGAGAAATGATTATCTGGGAGCACTTGCATCCAAGGTTCAACCTTTTACAGGAGTAATATTGGCTTCCTTTTTAATAATTCACCTCTTGCAATTGAGATTCCCTAGACCAGGCGATAATTTGGAGTTAACTACTCTTAAAAATAAACTAGAAGATTTTCATATATTTGTTCTTTATTCTTTAGCTTCAATCTCACTTTTCTTTCATCTGGTACAAGGTATTGAATCAGGTCATAGAAGTTTAGGGATCTTAACTCAAAGTAATTCGTTAAATATAAGATATATAAGTAGATTTATATCTATATTTTTTGGACTTTCTTATTTAATAATAACTTTTTACTTAAGATTTAAGTAATAAAATGAACAACTTCCTCAATCCAAATTTACCAACTGGAGAAGTCGAAGGAGGGTGGCAAAAAACAGTTAAAAACTTATCAAATCTTACTACTGAAAAGAAAAATAAATTTGAAATTATTATTGTAGGATGCGGCTTATCAGGAAGTTCTGCAGCAGCTACACTCGCTGAGGAAGGATTTAAGATTAAACTTCTTACTTATCATGATAGTCCCAGAAGAGCCCACTCAGTATCAGCCCAAGGAGGTATTAATGCGGCAAGATCATTATTAGATGAAAAAAATAAAGTTGTTATAGATCAATTATTTAAAGACACTGTCCTTGGAGGTGATTTTAGAGCTAGAGAGGCAAGTTGCCAACGTCTTTCTGAACTAAGTAGTTCGATAATTGATCAGTGTGTCGCACAAGGGGTCCCTTTTGCTCGTGAATATGATGGTACTCTTTCTACCCGAAGATTTGGAGGTGCTGTAGTTAGCAGAACTTTTTACGCACGTGGTCAAACAGGACAACAGTTACTCTATGGAGCTTACCAATCTGTATTGCGACAGGTGAATCTTGGAAATATTGAACTTATTACAAAAAGAGATGTAATTGATTTAGTAATAGTTAATGATATTGCAAGAGGAGTAATTGCAAGAAATTTAATTAATGGAAATTTAGAGACTTATAAAGCACATTGTGTTGTTTTAGCCACTGGTGGATATAGCAACGTCTATTACCTATCAACAAATTCATTAAAATCAAATGCCACTGCAATTTGGAGAGCACACAAAAGGGGGGCGAATTTTGCAAATCCCTCTTTCACACAAATACATCCAACATGCATCCCTCCTGGAGGTCGTTATCAAAGCAAATTAACTTTAATGAGCGAAAGTTTAAGGAATGATGGAAGGATTTGGTTACCAAAAGAAATTAGTTCCAAAGATGAACCTGAAAATATTCCAGAACATGAAAGAGACTATTTTCTGGAAAGACAATATCCTAAATATGGGAATTTGATTCCCAGAGATGTCGCTTCTAGAAGAGCAAAAGAGATCTGTGAAAAAGGTTTTGGCATTGGTTTTGGTGGTAAAGGAGTATATCTTGACTTAAAAGACTCAATAAAAAAAGATGGATTAAAGGTAATAAAGGCTAAATATGGGAATTTATTAGAAATGTATGAACGAATTGTTGGTGAAGATCCAACAAAAGTACCTATGAAGATTTATCCAGCCCCTCATTACACAATGGGTGGTTTATGGGTTGATTACAATTTAATGAGCAATATTGGTGGCCTTTTCGTTTTAGGAGAGGCGAACTATTCTGTGCATGGCGCTAATAGGCTAGGTGCGAATGCTTTATTGCAATGCTTATGTGATGGATACTTTATCTCTCCAAAAACTATCACCTCTTGGTTAGCTAATAATAAGGAAATAGACAATAGAAAAATTGATGAGGCTTGTAAAGAGGCTTTAAATTACGTCGATAAAAAAATAAAAGTTTTACTAAAAATAAAAGGGGATAAACCTGTTGACTATTTCCACAGAGCACTAGGGGAAATAATGATCTCAAAATGCGGTATTAGTA
The DNA here is from genome assembly GCA_003214235.1 of Prochlorococcus sp. AG-418-F16. Taxonomy (GTDB): domain Bacteria; phylum Cyanobacteriota; class Cyanobacteriia; order PCC-6307; family Cyanobiaceae; genus Prochlorococcus_A. The sequence continues at coordinate 27,165 of QCLW01000012.1, read as the reverse complement.
GAAATAGAAATGACCTAAAATCCGCTCTTGATGAAGTAGAAATTTTAAGTAAAAATTTTAAATCCAATTTAAAAATACCTGAAACAAATTCCGGTTTAAATGTAGAGCTTGAAAAGGCTTTAAGGCTGGAAGACTTTATTGAACTCTCAATACTGATGATTAAAGATGCTATTCAAAGGGAGGAATCGTGTGGAGCCCATTTCAGAGAAGAATATCAAACTAATGAAGGAGAAGCTAAGAGGAATGATGACCTTTTCTCGCACATAGCAGTTTGGAAATTTAATTCTGGCAATAATTCTCATACAAGATATTCTGAAGACCTAAACTTCAAGAAGATTAACTTAAATACCAGAAATTATAAATGAAAGATTTTATTTCTATTAGATTTAAAGTTTGGAGGCAGGTTAGTAATAAATCTAAAGGCTCATATGAAGAATTTAGTTTAGAAAAAGTATCTATAAAAATATCTTTACTCGAAGCCTTAGATCAATTGAATGAAGAATTAACAACTAAAAATATAAGGCCTATTACCTTTGATCACGACTGTAGAGAAGGCATATGTGGAAGTTGTGGTTTTTTAATAAATGGTCAACCTCATGGACCAAAAAGAGGAACAACTACTTGTCAGCTTTATATGAGAAATTTTAAAAATAATGCGTTGATAATCCTTGAACCATGGCAAGCAAAATCATTCCCAATTATTCAAGACTTGTCAGTAGATAGAAATGCATTGGATAAATTAATTATTTCGGGAGGGTATTTTTCTACTGAAACTGGTAACGTACCAGATGCTAATTTAATTCCAATAAGTCCTAAAAAAGCATTTTCGTCTTTTGAAACTGCTACCTGTATAGGTTGTGGTGCGTGTGTTGCTGGGTGTAAAAATGCATCATCAAGTCTTTTTGTGGCTGCGAAACTAGCTCATTTAGGCCAACTCCCTCAAGGTATTAATGGTAAAAAAGAAAGGTCAATAAAAATGCGAAAACAAATGATAATTGAAGGTTTTGGTCAATGCAGTAATAATCTTGAATGCGAGGCTGTTTGCCCTAAAGAGATATCCGCCGATTGGATTAGCTGGATGAATAAAATTTAAGTTAGTTTTTTGAATTAAATAAAATTTATAAAACCTTTTTTAGATGGCGGGCGACAAACGGGCGAGTATTTGTCTATTTTTGTATAATTTATTATGTCTATTGCATATTTATGTGACTGGCAACTTCTAAGAGCATGCAACTAACTAGTCTGAGCTTGACTTATTTATTTAGGTAATTGTCTCAAAATGGAGGACCGGTGGTTTGGGAGCACTTTGTCGCAGGTTGGAAGCCTGTCGCCCCGACTCTCAAAAACCAATTCATACTAGCGAGTTACCCAGACTCTATCTTTTTATTATCTGTTAGTCTTAGAACCCAAAAGTGATCTGTAGGGCGATCTAGAGTCTTCAAAGTTCCCCTCGTGCTAGTAGTAGCTATTGAAGATACTTGTTTTCTTCCACCCTTGTACCATCAATTTTTTATACTCTTTTCTTGCTTCTTCTATAGTCTCAACTCTGCTTCCATTCATAACTGGATTACTACTCTTTTTGTATACACATCCATAACTAATCATCATTGCATCAATACTAGGACTGGCTTTTGATACATCCTCAAATGGTTCAAAAACTTTTATCCTACTTCTGGCCATATTAATAAGAGTAAATTTCTCCATCAAATAAGCAATAAGCAAACGATTGCTCCAATACTAAAAATTAAACTCCACCCCTGTGAATTAATAGTCATAAAAATACTCTTTCATTTAGATTAATTATTTTCAATTAAATATCAATAACTCCAGAAGGTTCTCACTCCAGTCTTTCTATTGCTTCCGCTACTTTAGGCTAACGCTTCCGAACAAACATGGCATAAATCCTATGTCCCTGTGCTCCATATAGCCCAAGAATTATTAGAAAGATCGAAAGGAAAACCAAAGAACAGAGAACTATTATTATTGTTATCTCTTAAAAAATGGGAACAGGAAAGTAGATTGAGACAAATTGCAAGAAAATCACAATTAAAACTATATTTAATTAAAAATAATTAAGTATAGAAAGCTTCTTCTTCTATTTTTATCGCGTCTCCATAGTAACTTTCCGCTGTCTTCAGTAATAACCAGTAGAAGAAATTAGCAAGTATTTTCTGCATAAGAATCTCTAAAGCTATTTCTATTCAAATCAGAATCTCTAACTAAAACAACGTAGAAAATACTTATTTAAACTTCCCAATCCATGTCGTAATCGTTATCAATATCTTTGTCCCAAACCATAGTAAGTTCTCTTAGTAGACTTATTACTTCCATATCTTTAGCTACAGATTCGTCTTGGAACATGGTGCAAATGACTTTAAATTACCTCATAAGCTTTCTCTAGCAATATTGTATTTTGATTTGGATTAGCCATTTAATTTTTATCTACTACTTCTCCGCCATATTCTCTCGCTATTACATCTAAACATCTAAGAATATCTTTATTTTTTAATAGGTCTGTTTGCTCCAAATAATTTAGAAGAGTTCTTATTTGTTCAATAGTATTTTCTTCTAATTCCTTCATTGGTAATTAATTGCAATCTCCAAACAAGAATAGCAAGCATAAGATTTTTCTCCAGATAATTGTAATTTTCTAGAATTTATTTTCATATAAAAAGTGGTGCAAGTAGTATAAGAATAATTTATCAATTTAATAAGATTTACTCCGCACATTTATTGCATTATTGGACTATGATCTGAAAGACGGAAATTTTTAATCCGTTCTTACTTAAACGTCTCTATATAAGAGGCAATAAAATAACGAACTCATGACAACTATTCAGCAGCAGCGTTCTTCGCTGTTAAAAGGCTGGCCACAGTTTTGTGAGTGGGTAACATCAACTAACAACAGAATTTATGTTGGTTGGTTCGGCGTCTTAATGATCCCATGCCTACTTACAGCAGCGGCTTGCTTCATCGTTGCATTCATCGCAGCACCTCCAGTAGACATCGACGGAATTAGAGAGCCAGTTGCTGGTTCATTCCTTTATGGAAACAACATCATCTCAGGTGCAGTTGTTCCTTCTTCAAACGCTATTGGTCTACACTTCTACCCAATTTGGGAAGCAGCTACTGTAGATGAGTGGTTATACAACGGTGGTCCTTACCAGCTTGTAATTTTCCACTTCCTAATTGGTATCTCAGCATACATGGGAAGACAGTGGGAGCTTTCATACCGTTTAGGTATGCGTCCTTGGATCTGTGTTGCATACTCTGCACCAGTTTCAGCAGCTTTCGCAGTATTTCTTGTATACCCATTCGGTCAAGGTTCATTCTCTGACGGAATGCCTCTAGGTATCTCTGGAACATTTAACTTCATGTTTGTTTTCCAGGCAGAGCACAACATTCTTATGCACCCATTCCACATGGCTGGTGTTGCTGGTATGTTCGGAGGATCTCTATTCTCAGCTATGCACGGTTCACTTGTTACTTCATCTCTAATCAGAGAAACAACTGAGACAGAGTCTCAGAACTATGGTTACAAGTTTGGACAAGAAGAAGAAACATATAACATCGTTGCAGCTCATGGCTACTTCGGTCGTTTGATCTTCCAATATGCAAGTTTCAACAACAGCAGAAGTCTTCACTTCTTCCTAGCTGTATTCCCAGTTGTTTGTGTATGGTTAACTTCAATGGGTATCTGCACAATGGCATTCAACCTTAACGGTTTCAACTTCAACCAGTCAGTTGTTGATGCAAACGGTAAGATTGTTCCTACATGGGGTGACGTTCTTAACAGAGCAAACCTAGGTATGGAAGTAATGCACGAGCGTAATGCTCATAACTTCCCACTTGATCTAGCAGCAGCTGAGTCTACAACAGTAGCTCTTTCAGCTCCAGCTATCGGTTAAGATTAAAGTTCTTAAATTTAAAGCCCCCTTTTTGGGGGCTTTTTTTTGTTTATTTTTATAATTTGCTATTTAATATACCGCTTCTCCAGTTAATCATATTTGATTTAGGGTCATTACGACACTAGGTCGTAAACGGTCGATCAAATGCAGAACTTTGCGTTACTTTGTTATATATGAAACCGCTAATAAGACTAATTAGGGAAACAAATATTTCAAAACAAATTCATAGACTTAATGGTTCTTGTGGTTACTGTCGCGATTTGCCGATCGAGTACTTTGGGAGCATTAGGTCGCAGATTTGAATCCTTGTCGCCCAGGCTCTAACAATCGAATTAATAGACTGGTTTCCCAGCCTGTTTTTTTTATTGGGTAAAAATTGACATAATTATAACTTTCTTGATGTCAGTTTGATATCAATTACATTTCAAGATATGATTTTTTTTATCTTTTTTAAGAATAATTTAAGTTTTATTTGGTAATTTCTTCGAAAGAAAAAATAAATTTAATAAATGCATAATACACAAGAACATAAGTTAATAGAGTATTTTATTGCTGCCTTTTCAGGAGGGGCACTAACTGGACCTGGTGGACTGTTTTTATCTACCTTAATATTTTTTTTACTTAATAGACAAAAAGGTGACTTTATTCATAAAAGCAAATGGGCATTGTGGACTGTTTTTGGAATAGTCCCCTTTATTCTTACTTCTTATCCATCTTTTGTACTTTTACGAAATGATATATTTACAGAGGAAGTCAAAAGATCATTAAATAATCAGGCACTAAAATGCAGAATCTCTGAACTTAACTCGACAGAAATGAGATCCAAGATAAGTCCTGGGAATGCTCTCTATAAAACCTATATTCCTAAAACCCAAAATGAATGTACTGTATATAAATCTCAACCAAGAAATTTAAAAAGTGGTTTAAGAAGCATTTTTTTTTGGAATCGTAACTTAGATGCAACTTGGTTTCAAATAGAAATTGACCAGATTACAGGAGAGGCTCAAAAATTATGTGGTGATTCATCTAAGCCAGGATGCGATCAAGGCAATATTTGGTAGAAGTTGATGTCAAATTGATTTCGTTTCCCGAACAATTTTCCATGTCTAATAAAGCACTTCTACACAAGATATTAGTTATAGCTCGAAACCGTAGTACTATTTTTGGGGTGTCGAGTGCTTTGGGAGCACTAGGTCGCAGGTTCGAATCCTGTCGCCCCGACTCTTAGAATCCAAGTTATAGACAGGTTCCCCAGCCTGTCTTTTTTATTGGTTGGAATATGACATATTCGCATTTATGTCATATTTATGTCATATGCCGGTATTTGCAAAGTTATTCGCAGATATTCTTAGTTATTCCTAACAGATTTTTCAAGAGTAGGTATTTAAGAAATAAGACCTAGAGGTATTAATAAGCGTTTCCTTTATTCCCAAGTTTTCATGTCAGTAGTTCCTTGTGATCTTTGCATCCAAGAATATTTCCAAGTACCATTTACATTTTTAAAAATGCACGTGTAAGTTGAAAGATCTTTATTTTGATTCCCTTTATAACTGAAGATTTCATTTAAAGTAAAAACTGCGTAAGCTATTTCACCGTAAATTTCAATTTTGTGGGTTTTGATTAGTTCTGATGACTCTGCGACTAAATCTTTACTATCAAACATTCCCACTAATCCCTTAGCAGATATTGGATTTCCACTTGGTCTTACAGCTAAAAAATCCTCAGTTACGTTTGGTATTAGAAAAGAAGAATCTTCACTGGTTGCATAACCATTAATTAAATCTTCTATGGCTTTAGTATTTGACATTTAAAAAGGAGCTAATGCCCCTTATTTTAGATCGACTGTCAATCGAATTATTTTGTTTTAGGTTCAGGTTCGTACACAGCACCATTGCAAACTGCTACTGCAATACTTTCTTTTGATGCTTTATCCCAATTTTTTAGCTCCATCTCATTTTTATCGATCCATTGGAAAGTTTTTTTAAAGCATTGATTCCAATAAAATGCCTTTTTTGATACCGGTATTAAAGAGATAAGAATGAGTACTATCGAAGATGTAGATGTAATTACACAGTATTTGATAACTTTTGGGCCTTTATTAGGTGACATAAAAAAAAGGGTCTTATACCTCCATTTTAGATCGACTGTCAATCAAAGAAATTATGTCATATTTATGTTATGTGAGGGTTTATTTGTCAGGAGAAACTACGCAAGAGTACGCAAGAAAATAGATATAGCTTGAAAACGTAGTGCTCGCTTTGGGGTGTCGAGTGCTTTGGGAGCACTAGGTCGCAGGTTCGAATCCTGTCGCCCCGACTCAATTAAAACCAAGTCATACTAGCGAGTTACCCAGACTCGCTTTTTTTTGCTTTTACTTGTTGGCTCATAGCGGCCAACAAATAGCCAACAAACTTCAAGAATTATGTCCTTATGTAATTAAAAATCAACACTTAATTTACTTATTCAATATTTGCAACTATAAATAATTAAATTTAATATTCTTACTTAAGTGAAATTATTTAAAGCTTTATCTTTAATTCCACTTGCTTTTGGATCAATTCTATCTGCCTCAGCTAATGAATACAAATTTGAAGATATCAAATTTGATCAAGTTCAAATTAAGCAAGATACATATAAGCCAAAAGACAAATTAGATGAATACATAATCAAAGGAGCTACTTATTCAACCAAATTTGTTCCATTAATGAATGATGGTGCAGAAGGTAGTGAATATACAAGCATCATGGCGAATGATCTTAATAGATTATTAGTTGACGCTGGATTTGATTTTGCAAATGCAAAAGCAAATGGTGAGATACAAAAGATCCCATTTTTTGCTCAGACATCAGTAAATATCTCAGGCGGAACAGAATCAGATACAAGCTTCTCAATAAATAGTTTGATGAAACTTGGTGAACTTGCAAAAGATGAGGAGGGGGATCTGAAGACCTTGGCATTTTCTCAGGCAAGGTTTGCTACCGCTACAAATGCAGATGGGTCCACTATTAACCTTGGTTTAGGAATTAGAAATCGTCCCAATGATGTTTCTATGATTGGAGCCAATGCTTTCTGGGATTATAGAATGACTAATTATAGTAATGCTCATAGCAGACTTGGATTAGGTGGAGAATATTTCTGGAAGGATTTTGAGTTTAGAAATAATTGGTATATGTCAATAACAGATGAAAAGGATGTAACCATAAAAGGCACTTCATATAAAGAAAGAGTAGTTCCAGGATGGGACGTGGAATTAGGTTACAGACTTCCAAATAATCCAGAACTTGCTTTCTTTGTAAGAGGGTTTAACTGGGATTACAAACATACCCAAGACAACTCAGGTTTAGAAGGATCAGTGAGTTGGCAAGCTACACCATATGTCGGCCTTGAGGCTTGGGTTTCTAATGAAATTTCTTCTGCTTCTACAACTGTTAATACTTCTCTCCCAGGAACCGATGAAACTTTCTTTGGTTTAAGAATGAATATTACTGGAAGTCCTGTGAAGTTTGAAAAATCAAATTATAAGAAAAACATGATTACTCAAATGACTCAACCAGTCAAACGAGAATATGATGTACTTCTAGAGCGCTCTTTAGGAAGTTTTACGAACAGAGCTAAAGGTTCTTAAATTTTTTCTATCTTTATTTATTAAAACTTAAAATGAAACTTTTTTCTAAATTCTCTTTAAAAGCAACAGCAGGTTTTAGCTTTTGCCTTGTAGCGTCAATCATCTCTTCCAATGAGAAGGCTTTTGCAAACGCTTGTGCAGATAATCCATCAAATCTCACTAGTTCCTGTTATATAACTCCTAATACTTACAAAATAAGAGTCTACGAAATGGGTTTATGCACAGCTGATCCTCTTGCTGGAACTACTATAAATAGTAGTGATGTGGTTGTGACAGACAATACTATTACAGATTCTACCTGTACGGCTACTTTTCAATCATCAACAGGAAGTTTAGTAAATTTAGCTGGTAATGCCACTCAAGCATTAACTGGGACCAATATAAGGCCTCCAGCAGGAAGATATCCTTATGCATATATAAAAATTAGTAATACTTTTGGCTTAAAAGGTACATATCAAATTAATAATCAAACATTTTATAGTTCAAATAGTGGATCTCCAGTTGCGGAAGGATCTTATGCTGAATTTGATGAAGATTTAATGGACTTCAGTAATGGAAAAACATGTTCAGGAAGTCCAGAGTTGGCTGGAGCGGAAGTTTTCACATCAGCGCCTACTGGAACCATGAAGGCAGTATTAGCACAAGTAAGTGGTGGCAACTTAGGAACTTATACTGCTGACTCTTCATGCGGAAGTTCAACTCATTTATATGGGACTTTTGCTCCTTCTAGTGCAGTTGTAATTACAGATGCAACAAAAGGCTTAGAAGTTAATTTCAGTATTACAGATAGAGGAATGACAATCATCCCTGATGGAAGTGGAGGAATGAGTGGCTTTGGAGGTGGGCCCTTTAGTCCAAGTTTCTCAACCTATTAATTTATTTAAAAAGATAGATTTTCTCTTTATTTAGAATTATTTATATTAATTTGCGCCAACAAATCGCCAACAAATATATCCAAGTTTGGCATGTCAAATTAAGCATTACCCAGCAACTATTTAGTAATGGTCTGTAGACATAGTGTCCTACTAGGGTTATTAAGTGCTTTGGGAGCACTAGGTCGCAGGTTCGAATTCTTTCTACCCGACTCTTAAAAAACAATACATATATAGGTTTCCCAGCCTGTCTTTTTTATTATCTAATTTATGAAGGCAGTAATCTCACAGTCAAAACATTTTAAATATTTCAGCAAAGTCATTGTTATCACTCTACCACTTAAGTTATTAAGAGCTTAGGTGGCTCTAATTATGAGGAAGATAAGAACTTTTTTAAAAATTTGGATCCTTTTACAAGAGTTCCTTAAATTATCTAGCCTTTTTCTAATATAGATTCTTTGTATTTGGGTTTTGTGCTGAAAACAATAAAAATAATATAGTTACAAATAAAAAAGAGAAGGTAAAAGTTAACTCAAAAACTTCCATATTATCCTCTTTTATAAGATTTCTATTTCAAAAATAACAAGTATTTAAATTCTAGATAAGAGTAATATTTCTCATTTCTACTACTGTGTAGAGAATCTTTAAAAATAAGAAATATCATATAACTACGAGTTAACACTACACAAAAAGTAAAAAATGCTAGAGCGACACAGATCGGACAATGTGGGAATCCCATTCTTAATTCTCCAAGATAAATCTTAATTCAGTCTCTGCTCTATAAATATCGATTCTTCTTTTAATCATTTTTAAAAATCTAATCATCTAAAATCAACCAAATATAAATTTCGATAACAAATATAACTCTATGAATTTATTATTATCAATAAGCAAATATACCGAAACTATTGATATGACTAAGTTCTAGTAACAAATCTAAATAAAAAATTAACAATAATCATGCTTAAATACTTCAAATCTTATTAACTTATAAATGGCTTATTCAGAAACAAAAATTGTAATAGGTGGTCTAGCCCATATTCCTGTTCTTATTGTTATTGCTAATTTCATTAAAGGAAAGTTTGAAGTTAAAGCGGAAGAGGTGAAAGAAACTTTAGTTAAAGAAGATCCAGTTAAAGTTATTGAGGTAAAAGAAACTTTAGTTAAAGAAGACAAAGCAAAAGCTATAAATAACCTATCAAATAAGCTGGATAATATTGAAGAGAAGGCAGATGAAGTTTATGAAAAAGTGAAGAAAAAAAAGAAAGATAAGAAGAAGAAAAAAAAGAAAGATCTGAGAAGAGATTAACTGATCTCGAATGAGTGAGATAAAAATATTCTTATAATCAACCTAAATATCCTTCATATTGCCGTCAAAATATCAACTCAAATCTTATATTTTTTTATAGCATAATCACAAATACCAAATTGAATACATTCCATTTGATCATCGGTTGGCTTCCTTTCCAATATTAAAATATCAAACAAATTATCCAACATATTTCGAATTTCATGTTAAATCAAATTTCCACAAGTAATAATTAACTCCTTTGATCTGGTTGTTAATTAGTATCAAATAAACACAAAATCAAGAGTTTTAATAACTAAAATATAAATTATCTATTAATCATTTTTAATATTTCACTATATTCATAATCAGTATTTTTGCTCTAGGAAATTCAAACCATCGCATATAAGTTAGATCCAATAATTGAGGTTTAACTTCATGAGTACGTACAAAACAAAATACTTTAAAGACACAAAAAAGATCAACAACACTCTTTGGTTGGACAAATTAATTAATCAACTTAAAAGAAAAGAAACGGGAGTTTAATTATGAATACTTTCAGAAATAAACAATTCAAAAACGAATTAGACCCCAAATATGCTTTTTATGATTGTCTCCTTAGTTGCGAGCTTAAAAATTCTTCAGAGAAAACTTTAGAAGAATGTTTGGTCATTTGTGATTGGACTCCCTCATCAGAGAATTTAGATCCCAAAAAATAAGCATTCAAGCTCTATTTCATACTAATTATTTCGTTTATAGAGTTTTAAAAAGTTTAAGGAGGGTAATCTTATGAGCAACATCGGGATAGAGCTACTTTTATTAACTGTGGTTTTAGTAAACTTTGGAGCAATCCTCACAGCTAACATTTATTAAAGATCCTTAGAAGAATTTAAACGCAATAGATTATTTTGTAGTAACCCTTTTTGCATTATTTGATAAAAATAATCTTATTAAGCCATATTAGGGGGGTTTTGCTTAGTGAAATGTTTTTGAAGAGTTTTCAAGTAATTCATTTAATTCTAAGAGTTCATCTTTGGTAAACTCGCGATATTTTCCTGTTGGCAGGTCTAACTTAATATTCATAATTCTTACACGCTTTAATGATTTTACTCTGTAGCCTAAGGAATCACACATTCTCCTAATCTGACGGTTAAGTCCTTGGGTGAGAATAATTTTAAATTTTTTTGGCCCCAATTGTTTTACGAAACAATTCTTAGTTAAGGTGTCTAATATTTCAACTCCATTACTCATGGTTTGAATAAATTCTCTATTAATCAAACGATTAACGATTACAATGTATTCTTTTTCATGATTATTTCTTGCTCTGAGTATTTTATTTACGATATCTCCATCGTTAGTTAAAAAAATTAATCCCTCACTGGGCTTATCCAATCTTCCGATAGGAAAAATTCTTTTAGGATATTTAATGAAATCTATGATATTGTCAGGTTCTACTCCTCTATCAGTTGTACAAACAATTCCCACAGGTTTATTAAAGGCTAAGTATATTTTTTTTTGTTTAGTTGATTCTTCTATTCTTTGACCTTCAACTTCTACTTGATCACCATTCTCTACCTTGGTACCTATTTTAGTGACTTTACCATTAATGGTTACTTTTCCCTCTTCAATTAGTTTATCTGCTCTTCTTCTAGAACAGTAACCTACTTCACTTAAGAATTTATTTATTCTGGTAGCCATTTTATCAAAGTTACCTTTTATTTATTTTAAATATACGGATAAATTACGGTCAAACAATTGGCTTTTCAGGCTAAATTTATAGTTAACCTAAGTTTCTGAGGTAGATTAATTAGCTTTGGGCACTCGAGAATTTAAGGGCGCAACCTTAGCTCTCTTTTTTTGTCCAAACCTCTTCAGTTCTACTCCATCCCTGAGACAGTAATCTTTGATAAATTTCTCTAGCTAAATCTATTTCTACAGAAACTGTTATTGTAATTACAGGTGGTTCTTTTTCTAATTCGCCGACTATTTTTCCAGTATCTACAAACATATACTCGAAGACTCCATCAATGCTCTTTTCGTTTTTTATAAATCTTTTCACTTCTGTTCTTCTTGAATTAATCAACCAAAAAGATTTAGCCATTAATTAAGTTCTGCAAGTAGTAAGTGTTTCATTTAAAACAACCTAATTTGATGAGTATCTTTTTCATTTACATCTTCTACTAGCCATCCATCAGGAGACCATCCCATCATTATTGGAAGTAAACCTTTTAATTCGTCAGCATCTTTAACCTGCTCAGTCCATTTTTCCTCATATCCATTAGGGACAACTATTGGCATGCGGCGATGTATAGGTTTAACTAATTTATTAGGTTCAGTTGTTAAAATGCAGCAACTCTCTAATTCAGCTCCATCAGGCGAGGTCCACTTACTCCAGATTCCGCCCAACCAAAAAGTCTCATAGTTCTCCTTTCGAATACGATATTTTTTCTCAAAAAAACCACTTGCAGGTATTAAGCACCTTTTATGTTTCCAACTTCCACTAAATAATTTTTTTTCTTCTACAGTTTCTGATCTAGCATTAAATGGTCTTGGTGTTTCTTTATCAAATGGGTCTTTAGCCCAAGGTGAAATAAAACCCCATGACATAAAAGTAGTTTTAACTCTTCCTTCGTTTTTAATCACAAGAATAGGATCTGTAGGTCTTATTAAATTTTGAGTCTCATATTTAATATCAAGTCCACTTGGATAGTCTCGCTTCAAAACCTTTGGTAACTGATCAAACTTTGTCTTAAGCTCAAATCTTCCACACATTTATTTTTAAAAAATTTCTGATAGCTCATTTAAAAAAACGGGCTAATTATTCCTATTTTAGGTCGACTGTCAATATTCTCAAAAATAACTTACTATTTTCAATCTTGGAAAGGTTTCAGAGGTCCTAGGATAAAGTAAATATTATCTAGCTTTATCACAACTTACTCGATTATTATATGCATTTTAAAATTTAATTGTTGGTCCTCTATCCGTATATGTATGTACCTCAAACCGTACATCTTTTTTAGTCGGTTGGTGAGTCATTCTAGTTAGAACTTAGTAGTAGCAGCAACGAGTTCAAATGTCTTCAACACCAATCAGATCTTGTAAAAAATATGTACTAAGTTACAAAGATTCATCAAACAGTACACATCAATTAGGGTTTTACGCTCGCGATGCATACGACTGCCTAATGCTTGCGAGAGAATTTAATTCTTATGTACACGACCATCCAAATTCTGTAACCAGAATTCAACAAAAATTTTGAGGTAATTAATTATGAACTTAAAAAGATCACCATTCGCAATTCAAGATAAAAATGCAAGAGATCTTGATAATGCAAAAGATTATCCAACTATTGCAGATTTAATGCGAGAACAGAATGTCCTAATCAATAAGGAGGATACAGTTCACCATAGAAGAGATTTAGATTCTCTTGGTTAGTTTATTATGAATAGCTAGTTATGAATTCTAAAAAATCCCCATACTCAATCTTCAATAATGAGAGAAGAAAAATGCATTATATAAAGGGAGTTTACAAGAGAAGAATTCAAGCTGAAATTGAATCTTATCAAGATTCTGAGGATGAAGATAAGAGAGATACAATTCAAGCTCAAGATATATTGATGCTTTATAGAATTTCAATTTAGTAAACATTTATTCATTGGCGAACCAATATTCAGGATAATTATTTAGTAGAGATTAATTTACTGCTTCCATTGCAGTTAGTGGATTAATATATTTTTTTCTCAAAAAAACATATTAACCTAGCATGCTTTTCTCTATCACGTTTTAAACAAGAAACCCCTCCAGAAATTCCAAATACTGAAGGGGTTATAAAATTGACTCGTACTATATAAAGTCAATCTTTCTCTTGGAGTAAACGTAGAGTGTACTCAATGAGGTTTGGCCTCTATTAATTTATAGCAATAAAATTAAAAATTAACGAAAATTGCTGATGAAATTAGCTTTTAATTCATAAGGTAATATTTTCATCCTCAAGTTTTTTTAAGTTCTATAGGTACATAAGCACTATCTTGCTTAATTCCATCTTTATACTTTTCCGGCTCAGATAAAAGCATTTTTATCACATTGTATTGACTTTCAATTTCTTTAGAAGAGAATTTTCCCATAAAAAAAAGAGGGTTTTACCCCTCTCTATTAGATCGACTGTCAATCTTTTAAAAGATTAATTACTAATTTGAAGATGTTGCAATGTCTTTATGTACTGAGAGAAATTCTTGGTCTGTTAATACTGGTGTGACTTCAATTTCTACGCCAAAGTTATCGACCCAAATACTACTCCATTTCCAAATATTCTGATGGTTTGAAGATTCAACAATTGCCCAACCATTAGCTCCCTCAGGATTTACTACTCGATTAACAACTTTAAACCCATCAAATTCATCGCCTTCGCATCCTCCTTCCACAAAACCCGCGAAAGCTTCCGCTCCTTGCATATGACTTTCTTGATCTGGGAATTGCCAGTGAACAATGTAAGTTTGCATAACTAAAATAATTTTTTTTAATTATTAATTATCGAATTTAAAAATTAAATAAAAAATCTTTAAACACTAATTTAAAAAAGATATAAGCATAAATAGTCAAAAAAAAAGACTCTTGCGAGCCTAGGTGATGGGGATTCCTATCATGACAAATTAAACTGAAACTAACAACCCCATCAATAGGTAATTTTTATTACTTACAAACACCATATGTAGTGCTAGTATTTTATAAAGGTTGGGTGATGGGGATTATCCCGCTTTTTGATTAGGGCGAAGCTTCCGCCCTTTTTTTATGGAAAAATTTACTTTAATCAATAAAAATAGATCGAGGATATAAGTATTTAAACCTTTTAAGATAGTTCAAATCCTTCACCTAAAATTAAATGCAATTTTGATTTCTTATGGTTGTGTTTTATAAACGATCAAGTAAGTTAGTTATAAAAGGCTCAAGTGTTGAATCTATCGAAGAAGCGAGAAAAAGAATCTAAAGAACTATTAACGGAGGGATGGGGGGAAAACTTATAGATTCAATAGTTTTTTTTTTAAAAATGGTTAATAGGTTTACTTTACCTAGAATTTGAAATTATTAAAAAGTAATTGCTAGATAAGCTCCAAAGTGGTTAATTAATTATGAAAAAAAGACATTTATGCAAACATTAAAGATTCAGATGCATTGGAACTTTTTTGAATGCATAACTTCTTTGATTATCTATAGGGAGGGAGTGGATTGCACAAAAGTAATCTTATGTAAGACATCTATTGCTTATCCATAGCAGTAGTTCTAATTTGGGATAATAGATATAATCCTTTTGGAGGAGACGAAGAGGAATTTAATTTTCAACTAGGAAGTTGGTTCGTAGGAGGTGCATGAAATTTC
This sequence comes from Prochlorococcus sp. AG-418-F16, assembly GCA_003214235.1. Taxonomy (GTDB): domain Bacteria; phylum Cyanobacteriota; class Cyanobacteriia; order PCC-6307; family Cyanobiaceae; genus Prochlorococcus_A. The sequence continues at coordinate 12,099 of QCLW01000012.1, read as the reverse complement.
CTTTTCTTTCTTTTGAGTCTTTTGTAAGCAACTAAAGAGCCTAGTACCAATAATGTAATAGCAATAGAGTTAATCATATTAAATACTTTTATATATATAGAAACAAATTTGTTCTAAATATCAATGATTAAAATTTAATTTCTAAAAATATAGCTATATTGTCAAATTCTATATCTTTGGCTTTGAAGTTAGAATTGCGAAACTACAAAAGGAAAATGTTTATTGCACTATAAGTTATTGCTATTTCATTAAGAATGAATCACTTTTTCTTATTTCTCATTTGATATTGCAGAATAGCTTTTAGGTGTTGCACTTCTTTTTCTAAAGTCTCAATTCTTTTTTCTAATTCTTCATTCTTAGCCATATTTTTGGGAGATATATTTCTTGAAATTTATATTATTGAAAAAGGGAACTTATTAGCAATAGTAAATTACAAATAAGTATTAGCGCCTATTGATGAGGATAATTTCTCTAGATAAATTAGGCAGAATATAAATTTAGGGGGAATTTATGAGTGGAGATTATGAGACATTAGAAATTAATCAACCAAAAATCTCATATTTTCAGAAAAGATCCGAAAATAATACAGAATGGTTAGATGAATTAATCAACAAAATTGAAGATATGAAAAACAACATATCCAAAGCTGCTTAATGCAAGAAAAAAAGCTAGAGGAATTAGAGGAATTTGTAAAAGAGAATGCCTACAATGATGAACTAAAAGATATATATTTAAGAGAAGTTTTAGACCAAACTAAAAAATACGAATGAGATCTAATTTCCGACCAAATATTCGACTTGCTACAAACATTCTTTTAGTTATTGGTACTTTTGCTATTGCTTTAAAGATTGCTCCAATAGCAGAGGTATATCAGGAAAAAATTTTATGTATTAAATATTTAAAACATCAAATAGATCGAGACAAACTTATCAAAAAACTAAAAATAGTTAAACAAGCAAATCCATCTAGTATTTGTGACTCTATCCTTAAAAGTTAAAAATGAAGATTAAGTCATTTACCCCCTTAATTGCAGTCTTTGGCACTTCATTTCTGATAACCATTTCATTTCTTAAAAGTTTCCAAATTTTTATGGGGATATCAATTTGTCTTTTAGCGATGCTCAAGCTTATGGATATTGAAGCTTTTGGAAAAAGTTATAAGAAATATGATTTAATATCTTCTAAATTTGATGGCTGGATAAATATTTATCCTTTTTGCGAATTATTAATTGGAATAAGTTTTCTTAATTCTTCTCCACCCTCTTTAATTATTTTTATTGCCCTAATTTTAGGAATTTCTGGAATGTTTTCAGTATTTAAGGCTGTTTATTTGGATAAATTAAAATTAAATTGTGCATGTATTGGTGGATATGCAAAAACTCCTTTGGGAATTATTAGTTTTATCGAAAATCTTTTAATGGCAATTATGAGTGTCTTAATTTTGATTAAATAGCGATTTAATAAATTTTCATTTATGGTTAATTTAAATATTAAATTTAATCGTCGTAATTAGTATGGCACTTAATAAAATATTTATAAAAAGAGGATTTTTAAATTATCTAATTTTTTCTGTAATTCTTTTTGCAAATATAATTAATCCAAATAAGAGTATTGCTTTAACTCAAGAAAATATAGCTATCCCGAAAGTTGTCTCTTACAGATCAGCATCATGTGGTTGTTGCAAAAAATGGATCAATCATTTAAGAGATAATGGATTAGAAGTTGTTGATAATATAGTTGAGGATGTTTCAGTAATTAAAAACCAATATCAAATTCCCAATAATCTGAGATCATGTCACTCTGCTCAAATAGCTAACTATACGATTGAAGGACATGTCCCGATTGAATCAATCAACAAACTTTTCAGAGAAAAGCCAAATATCCATGGGATAGCAGTTCCGGGCATGCCACTTGGCTCTCCAGGGATGGAAATGCATTCTCACGACTCGCACTCTCATGATTATGAGAACTACAAAGTAGTTTCATTTAGTAAAACTGGTAAAACAAAAATATTTGATAAAATCTCTCCTTAATACAAATACTTAATTTAAAATAATGCATATTTTTCTTAGAAATTTTAAATTTTTTATTTTTTTATTTTCCTTATCTCTAAATTTCAATATTTATTCGTATGCACATATGAGGGGTACATCTCTTTCTGAAGAGGACGCTGAAAATAGATCTTTAGAACTTGGTTGCGAAGGAATACATAAGAATCAAGATAAATGGATGCCATGCAAAAACGAAAAAGAATTACATATCTATTTGAGGAAATAGATGGAAAAATTAAAAACAAATCAAAGAAAAATTCACAGAAAAATAACCGCAATTTCAGCAATCCCTTTACTAATTACTATTGTATCTGGGACTATTTATAGTATTCTTCAACCACTAGGAATAGATGCTTTTTGGTTAATAAAATGGCATACAGGTAATTTTGGCATTATTAATTTGCAACCTTTTTACTCGATATTTCTTGGGTTAGCTTCAATAATCTCAATAATATCTGGAGTTAAATTATTACAAAAAAAATCTTAGATATATTCTAAGCCAATCCAAAATCTAACTAATTAATACTATTTGCGCCCCCACTTACTAAGAAAATTATCGCTACTAGTGCCATTGTTGCCACACCCATATAAGGGTATTTCTTAATTCTTGATTTAGTAATTGGAAGCCATGAAAGGTATCTATCAGATTTATTTAATTCAACTTTTTTTGTCTAGGTGGCCATCCTAATTCTTCTCTTCTTTTAGCTTCGCCCATAATCTTAAATTTGTTTATGTATCAATATTAAAAATTATGTTCTACACCTTCAAGTTCACTTTATTAAAAACAGAGGTCCATTATAGATAAATAAATTATTTAAAATTTATTTAGCCTTCTTTAAATATAGATTCTTTGTATTTGCCTGATCTGATGTAAATAACAAAATTAATATAGTTCCAACTAGAAATGAAAAAATCATTGTTAAACCAACAACTTCAACCATTTCACTAGGCAGATAATTTAGAAACATTAATGAATAGATCTCTTATCTTAAACTTAGCAATTGTATTTTTTATGTAAAGTAAGTATTCCTCCTTAAAATTAATAAAGAACTTTGTGAGACTTTATAATCTTTATTTAATTATATTTTTAGGTTAAATCTTGTCCCGGTCCGTTACAATTTTCCTACTTTGCTATTCCTATTTTCTTAAGCAATTTCAGGTAAGGTAAGGCCCAATTACCAAAGGTAAAAGAGATTGTCGTATTTTTTGTAGATGGCGATACTGTTTTAAAAAGTAGTGAGTCTAATTTAGAGAATTTCTTAAAACTATCTGCTTCTAGATTATCCATATAGAATTTTTTTTGAACATCTCGATCTTTCTTCTGGGGCAAGTAATTTTCTATAAACCATAAGACTTCATCTAACTTTGATTTATGGGGTGAGTTATTAAATTGTTTATATTTCTTTTTAAACATCCTTATTTACATTTTAACTACTGAGTTAAATTTGCCATTTATATAGCTTAAAGCAATAGTAAAAACATCAAAATTATGTCCTTTTTAATAATCGATAATCGGAAAAATAAATTAATAATTACGTTGTTTTTATAAAAATAAAAAAAGAGAGGGATTAAACCCCCTCTTATTGATAAGTTTAAAAAAAGAATTTAATTTTTTGAGTCTTTCAATTTCATTTCTTTTTGTGTTTTCCTAATTCTTTCTTCAAAGACGGATCTTCTATATGGAGTAACTTCTCCACTTTTAGTTGCCAAAAGTTGGACTTCATATAGCCTATTGGCTCTTTTGATTTTTTCTCTTATTTGTAAGAGGTTATTCATGGTCTTTTGCAGTTAATGAGAATCCCGTTCCGTACTCCCATGTCATGTGTCCAGAGATATAAACATGGATGAACGTTATTGAACAATAACATCTTCAAAAAATTCCGCGAGAGTAATTTTTACTAATTTTTATCAAAAAAATAAATATTGAATAAATAGGATAAATAAGCTTTTAATACTTAGTAAATTAGGATAAGAAAATTGTTTGCGACCCATCATTATTATCCTGAATAACTATTTTTTTATTTGGAAAAATATCTGATAATATTCTTTTCAAATTTGAATTATCTGAAGGAATTATATTAGTCATATTTTTTGAATTAATTTTCCAATTTTCATCTACAAATAGTTCTTTATCATCAGTATTTGTTTTGTTAATTGAGCTTTTATTTAGAATCTTAAGTAACAATTCGGAATCATAATCTTTAAAATCATCAGGCTTCACTTTGAAATTTTCAATCATTATTGGGAAATCATATGTTTATAAATCTTGCTTCAAATATTTAGAAAATTCAAGGTATTAATTACCTAAAAGATTTAGGAATAAATCAAAATAAACTTTTTTACACAAATTTATATTAAAAATTGCTAAGGAAAGAAATTGAATAAAGATTAATTAATCATTTACACGATTTATTTACTTGTTAAGTTTCAAATAATATAGATAAAAAACAATGCCAAGAGTAATTAACAAAAAAATAAGATTTTTAAGATGGTTGAACTCAGGAATGATATTGCCATTGGTTTTTATGGCTGCCTCTTCCTCTATTATTCTTTATGGAGTTTTATTTATTCTAATAAAATAGTTTTCTAATTTAAGCAGCTAAGTTTTCCTCAGATTTTGACATAATAATTGCAGCTTTTTTTAATAAGCTAACAACTTCTTTTCTACCAACGGCATTATCAGCTTGAAGTAATATTTCAGCATATTTTTTATTTATTTTTTTCATAGAAAAACTTTTAATTAATTCAAAATTACAACAACCTAAGATGATGTCAATCGTAAATAAATACCTTATATTACTTTTTCATCATTTATTGCAAAGTTATTTTTATTCATTTTTCTTATCCCTTAAATACTTTTTAATTGATAATTTCATAGAGTCATAAATAATCAAGATCCATAGAGAAATTATTATCAAAATTAAAAATCCTTATAATTAGGCAATAATAAAGGATTTATAAGCATAAAATAAACCTCCGATAAGGATCAATATTGCAGCTCCATAAAAAAGCAAAGGGATGATTGGATATTTATATAATGTAGACCTAACTTTTTGTTGTATAGCTTTTTTATCGAGTTGTGGCAAATTTATATCTTCAGTTCTTTCTCTAGGCGGAATTCCTAAATTTTTTCTTCTCTTTGCTTCTCCCATAATTAATACTAAGGTATATCCATACATTTTAAATAATTATTATCAGCTAAATCTAAAATTTGATCCCATTCTTTACGAGATGTTTCTAAGGAATTTTTAAAATCTTTTTCAAATTTAAAAATACATCTTTTTTCTATATTTTCTGGGGAATTATAATTTCGTAAAAAAGTTACGCTCAAATACGTTAATGATGAAAAAACTATAATTATCTTAACAATCCTAAAACGATTCATATCGAAGTAAATAAATCTAAATCAAGGAAAAAGATAAATATTAAAATACTACTTTTGTGGTTTTAACTTAGAGGAAAATTTTAAATTTACAATGTATGTTGCGACAATAGATAGTATCAAAAAAAACAGTAAGCTTTCCAAAGTAGATTGGGGCATAAGCATAATTAGTACCGAAAAATAATATATTTCTAGAAAAACGAATTCTGAAGAAAAATCAACCCTTTAATTATTTTTTATTTTCAAATTAATAAATTTAATTAGTCTTAATAAATCTCTTAGATAAAAGTTTTTTAATTATTGACAATTATCCAATTCCAAACCCAAAAAATGAATTTGCAATAAACAATAAACTAAATAAAGTTAAGAAAATCAATCCTATCCAACATATTGTTTTTAGAAACAATCCGTATCTATTTTTAATTGGCACTAATTTGCTATTTATAGTATCCATTGCCATCCATGCAAATAAAGGTGCGGTAAGAAAACTTCCCGTCATTGCAGTAAATACAAAATCTTTTATTCCTATACCTCCAGACCTTGCAATTAGCAAAGCTAATAAGGATGCAAAGATATGCACAATCATCCAAAATTTAAATCTATTTCGCTCTGCCTTGGAATCCATGTGTCCAAAATCAGTCCCCCTCAATAAACCATGAATAGCAGAAATACTTCTTGGATATGCATCTAGACAAGTAATTGTAGTACTAAACATTGCGGCAAATGCTGCAGGGATAATGATCAATTTGGACCAATCACCAATGGATTTAGTGTAAAGGAGTATTAACTTTTGAGCAAAGGAGACTCCGCTCCCAGAAAGCATTCCATCTCCAGTACCGTACATAGTTATTGCTCCAAGAGTAAGGAAGAAAATAGCTGTAATAACAGTTATTGCGTAACCAAGATTAAAATCAAATTCTGCTTCACTAATATTTGGGGTATAGTTTGAATCTTTTGATCGAGAAAACATCCATAAAGAAGGCCAAACACATAACTCTACTGGGCAAGGCATCCATCCCATTAGAGGGATCAAAAAAGCTAAATTTGTTAACTTCCATGGGCTGATTTCTGGTTCAAAAAAACTCATATTTAGAGACTCATTTATAGAACCTTTTAATAAAAGAGATAAAACCGCAAATAAAGTTAAAAACGTTAATAGAGCTACTAGAAATTTTGCAATTCTATCAAGGGCTTTATATTCACCAAGAATCAATATCATTCCAGAGACACCAAGGATTCCTATAGACAAATCCATCGGGGGAAAAGAAGAGAAAAAAGGAATATTAGTTAATAGAACACCAGAAACAAAACTTACAGCAGCTATTGTAAAAGTACCTGTAATTAGACTAACTATTAGAAATAAAGGAAGATAATAAGAATTCCTCTCTTTGAAACCTTCTAATAATGATTTACCAGTAGATGCTGTAAATCTAGTCCCAACCAACAAGAATGGATATTTTAAAAGATTAATAAGAAGAATTAGGCCTACTAATGAAAAACCAAACCTCGCACCAGCCGTAGTTGATGACAACAAATGTGAACCCCCAATAGCCGCTCCAGCCAGCAAAATGCCTGGACCTAAACTTTTTTGTATTCCTTTTGTTAAATTCATGTTTTTTTAATCAAATAATTTAATTTACTTTTTTAGCTTTTCTAAATTTATTTTTTAATACTTTTTTTTAATGCAATATCAGAATAATGACTGAAAGATAAAAAGTATAATTAGGAATCCTATTTGAACTTTCATAAGATATTTCTCTTAAATATATTTTTATTAGATATTTATTTTATATTCAACCTCTTTTCTCCATAATATCCTCAAAAACCTATCTAGAATATCTAATTTCTTTTTATCAAACTTTTTGAGTTTCTTATTATTTTGTTTTTGCATAAGTTATTTTTTGACTATTTAAAATTTAAACTGAGTTAAAAAAAACACAATAAGCAAAACTTCTTAAAATCTTTAAAATTAATTCTGATTTAGCTTTTTATTAATATAATAAATATTTTTCTGCCCTCCTTAAAGCTTTTATTGCTCCTTTATAATTAAGATTTTTTAATTTTTCATTACTTTTATTTTCCAACATTTTTACTATTTCATTTATCTTTATTTCATCAATTTTAATCTTATGATCAAATATAAGATCGAATTTTGAGGAATACAAGCTGGATAATTCTTTTCTATATTTTTCAATAATTTTTTCATTACAAGATTTAGATTTCAATATTGCATTAGCTCTCATTTTGTCGTCTAAAGCCCCTTTGAAATTTCCTCGCTTAAATTTATTTTCACTTGATTTAGTTAAATTAATAAGATTATCCAATATCAATAAATCAGAATCTTCCATTTTTTTTATTTACCCTTTAATTAATTTTATCAGCATAAAGAAATAACACTTCATTTTTTTTATACTCAAATAACTGAATAATTAATTAACCAATAACAAGTCCTTTTTCAAGAAGTAAATCGAAAACTTCCACACTTTTTGTTTTCCCTAATTTGGATGGCCTATTTAAATCTAATATTTCAGCAAGACACATAATCCAAGAAGTATCTTTTTTTAAATTAAGCCTTTCACAAATATGAGAGGGAGCCGATTTAAAACAACCAAATTCTTTTGAAATATTAATGTTCATGATTTGAGTTTCAAGTTCCACACTTAAAAGTTCTATTTCTTGCTCAGAAAGAGCTATCCCAAATGAATATGATTCAATTAAAAGTTGATAATTCATAAAAAGTTCATTTATGAAATCCAGCGAGTTATTTTTGTTCCCTCATAAATATGTCCTGAAGCCTCAACTATAGTTTTTGTTTCAGGATTAATAAAAATATCATATAAAACATTTTCTGGTCCTTTAAAAATCACAGTTGCTCTATGAGGATCATCTAATGATTTACCAATATAAAAAGTTTTGACTCCCATTTCTTTAAACATCGTCTGCTGTTCCTTTGCATTCATATGTGATTCATATTGTTCAAAAGTATTACTTAGTTGAAAATCTAGAATAGTTGTTTCAATAGCCATAAGAATTAATGAAATATTTTTAGATTCTAAATCTTTTTTTCAAAAAAAATAATTGAATAAAGATTAGTTTTTATTAAGCAAAGTATTAACTAATTTTTATTTATGAGTTATAAATCAACTATAAAAAACAGATTTTAATTTTGGACTCAAAAATTTCTCAAAGAGAACAGTGGACTAGTAAATTGGGATTCATTCTCGCGGCTGCTGGTAGCGCAGTAGGTCTTGGCAACCTTTGGGGTTTCGCCTACAGAGCCTCTCAAGGGGGAGGGGCTGCTTTTGTACTTTTATACATACTGATCGTTTTAATTGTATGCCTTCCAGTATTTGTTGCTGAAATGGCTTTAGGGAGAAATGCGATGGCAAGTACATTACTTGCACCAGTTAAGCTTGCTGGGAAAAATTGGTATCCATTAGGGATCTTGTTCTTTATAGCTCCTTTGGGTATAGCATCTTATTATTCAGTGATAATGGGCTGGACAGCCGACACCTTGTTCCATTCTTTATTTTTTGGTTTACCGAAGAATTTAACTGAAGCAGAAACCTTTTTTGGCTCAATAAGTAGTGGAAGCAGTGTTTTGTTGGGCCATCTATTAAGTCTTGTACTTACAGCGATAATAGTTTCATCAGGTATAAAAAAAGGTATAGAAAAGGTTACTAGATATTTCATGCCGATCCTTTTCATAATTATTGTAATTCTTGCTATTTGGGCTACTTCACTTTCAGGAGCATGGGAAGGATATAAAACATTTTTATTTAAGTTTGATTTTAACGAATTAAGAAATCCTCAGACAATAAGAAACGCTTTTACACAAGCTTTCTTTTCATTAAGCTTAGGAATTGGAATTATGGTTACTTACGCATCTTATCTAAATAAAAAAAGTAATCTTCCAAAACTAAGTTTTGGAGTCGCATCATTAGATACTTTGGTTGGGCTAATGGCTGGATTAATAACTTTCCCAATAGTTTTAACATTCGGTTTAAGTGACGCTATTTCTGAATCCACAGTTGGTGCTTTATTCATATCAATTCCAACAGGCCTAGGTTCATATGGTGCCGCAGGAAGAATTGTAGCAGTTGCATTTTTTGCATTAGCTTATATTGCAGCCATAACTTCCTCTGTTTCATTATTAGAAGTTCCAGTTTCCTCTTTAATGGATAAATTTGGTTTTAAAAGAGAAAAATCTGTTTGGATGATAACTCTATTCCTATTCTTAGCTGGAATTCCTTCTGCATTGAACTTAAACATTCTTGGAACAGTTGATTCGATTTTTGGAGGCGTATTACTTATATTTGGAGGATTCTTAGTAACTTTCTTTATGGGATGGGTAGTCCCAGGAAAGTTCAATGAAGAGCTCAGTGATTCAAAAGTTGGAATCAAAACAACCCGTTATTTGACATTCATGACAAGATGGGTGGCTCCTCCAGTTATTGGTTTTGGACTATTTGTTAGTTTGTTTGACTTGCTGAAAGGCTGGGTAAGTTAAAAAATACAATAATAAGTTATTTTAATATTGATATTTTTACTGCGATATAGTGCGGAAATAAGGAGGGGGAGGCATAAGTAGATCAAAAAATTAAATGGTTGATTTTTTACATTATTTTTTAAGCGACCTAAAATAGGTATTAGTCAATAAATAAGTATTTGCAATGCTTCTTGTCTAGAAAATTGACATATTGGAAAAGTTATTTTTTGATTTTTAAAAGCCTATAAACTTTTTATTAAAATATGTTTTACTGCGAAGCCTTTTTTAAGTAAATATTAAATTTTAACTTCTATTTAATCTCAAAAGTATCGGCAAAAACCATCCCTAATAGAATCTATATAAAATACATTTAAGTGTTTAATTTATAGAAATTACAACGCAATCAAGAATAGATAACAAATTTGATGTCAAACAAATCTGATTCATTAAAAGGAAAGCTTACGGAAAATTTTTCTGAATTTTCTCAACTATCTGACTATTCTTTTATGAATTCTCTTAGAGCAGATCCTCAATCAACAAAAGATGGAAATGATCATAAGCCGCGTTCAGTATATTCAGGTCATTACGTACCAGTTGTTCCAACTGCTATTCCAGAGCCAGAATATATTTCCCATAGCAACAAACTTTTTAAAGAACTAAAGCTGAGCTCAGATCTTACTAAAGACAAGAATTTTTGTCGTTTTTTTTCAGGTGATATTTCTGTTGCTAGTTATCCAATGAGTCCTATTGGTTGGGCAACAGGTTATGCATTATCAATTTACGGGACTGAATATACTCAACAATGTCCATTTGGCACTGGGAATGGTTATGGGGATGGCAGAGCAATTTCTGTTTTTGAAGGTTTATTCAATGGGAAAAGAATGGAGATGCAACTTAAAGGAGGAGGTCCAACTCCCTACTGTCGTGGAGCAGATGGTAGGGCTGTCTTAAGGTCTAGCGTTAGAGAATTTCTTGCACAGGAATTAATGGATGCCTTGGGCATTCCTACCTCAAGGTCTTTAACACTTTTTGTCTCACAATCAGAAAAAGTTAGGAGGCCATGGTATTCCAAAGACTCTAGGTATTTTGAACCTGACATCATGATTGATAATCGAGCGGCAATTACTACGCGAGTCGCTCCATCTTTTTTACGAGTTGGACAGCTTGAACTTTTTGCACGAAGAGTACGCAATAATGCTCATGATGAGGCACTTAATGAACTAAAGATGATAGTTCAACATCTTATAGATAGAAACTACAAAGGTGAAATTGACTATGAGATTTCATTTGAAAGTAAGGTAATAAAACTGGCTTCTTTATACAGATCGAGACTTATATCTCTTGTAGCTAATTGGATGCGAGTTGGTTATTGCCAGGGTAATTTCAATAGTGATAATTGTGCTGCTGGAGGCTTCACACTAGACTATGGACCCTTTGGATTCTGTGAATTATTTGATCCAAGATTTCAACCATGGACTGGTGGAGGTAAGCATTTCTCATTTTTCAACCAACCTTCTGCTGCAGAAATCAACTTTAAAACATTTTGTTCTTCTCTTCGTCCGTTACTCTCAGAAAGTGATCAAGATCTGGAAAAGCTAGAACAAATCAAAAATGATTTTTCAGAATTAATGAACAAAGAGTTGGAGAAAATGTGGGCGAACAAGCTAGGTTTAGAACATTACAAAGAAACTCTTATTAATGAATTTTTTAATCTTATGGTCATTTCAAAAGCAGACTATACAATTTTGTTCCGTAAACTCTCTGAAGTACCTGATAACTTAGATTCTTTAAAAGCAAGTTTCTATTTGCCCATTAATGATGAGCTCAATAATAGGTGGGAAGTCTGGCTTAAAAAATGGCAATCAATCTTGAAGAAAGAGACAAATATTAAAGCAAAATCGGCATCAATGAAATCTCTTAACCCAGTTTATACATGGCGCGAATGGATGGTCGTCCCTGCATATGAAGAGGCTGAAAAAGGTAATTACAACAAAATAAAGGAGTTACAGTCTGTTTTTAGCAATCCATACAAAGAACAACCCTCAGAAATAGATCAGAAATATAATCGACTAAAGCCAAGCAAGTATTTTAACTATGGAGGAGTATCTCATTACAGCTGTTCTTCATAAAAATTGAATAACTTCTAGAACAATGTTTATTTATTTATGGCCGTTGGCA